>JAIRXI010000136.1 GCA_031268395.1 Tannerella sp.
ATTGCACAGAAAAACCATTTGTTTTTCAAAGAGCGAAACAGTACACGACAATGTTATCGGAATGTATATTGAAACCTTTTATTACAGAACGGGAACTTATGGTAATAATAATTTCAGCTAATTCATGACACTACCCGCATTTTTATATTTCGCAGGCATCTCCAAAACGGAAAATTTACCACTCAACATACGGTTCACAATATTTTGGCACAAAATTTGCCGTAGTTGTCGAAGCAATTATTATTTTTGCAGCAAAGAAACGTGCATAATGGAAACTAACTATTCGAGAAAACTGATTGATGTGATTGAGTATAGCCGTGAAGAAGCGGCGCGATTGCGGAACAGTTATATTGGCCCCGAGCATTTGATGCTGGGCGTCATTCGCGACGGCGATTGCCAGGCTGTCAGGCTGATGCAGGAACTGGACGTGAATGCGGGAGCGCTCAAGAAAGCCATTGAGTCGGACGTGCGCAACACGTCGGAAAAAGGGCAGGTGCCGCTAAGCGAGATTCTTATCAGCAAGACGGCCGAGCGGGTACTGCGCATGAGTATGCTCGAATCGCGCCTTTTCAAAAGTGAATATACGGGCACCGAACATCTGCTGCTGGCGCTGCTGAAGGAGGAGATGAACAATGTGGCACAATGGTTGAACAAAAAAGGAGTTACCTATACGATGACATACAACAAACTGTTAAGTGCAAAAGGAATAGACTGTACGGAAATGGAAGAAATCCAGGCTGGATTTACCGACAACGACGACGATCCGGACGAGGACGAGTCCATGTTTCACAAGGAACCGGCATACGGGGGCGCGGGGTCGGCACAGGCCAAACTGTCGAACGATACGCCGGTGCTGGACAACTTCGGCACGGACATGACAAAAGCGGCCGCAGACGGGAAACTGGACCCTATTGTCGGGCGGGAAAAGGAAATTCTGCGGCTGGCACAGATACTCAGCCGCCGGAAGAAAAACAATCCGGTGCTGATCGGCGAACCGGGCGTGGGAAAGTCTGCCATTGTGGAGGGGCTGGCCCTGCGTATTGTGCAGCGCAAAATCTCGCGAGTGCTGTTTGACAAACGGGTGATTAACCTGGACATGGCCTCCCTTGTCGCCGGGACGAAATATCGCGGACAGTTTGAGGAACGCATCAAGGCGGTTTTGAACGAACTGTCCAAAAATCCAAACATCATTCTGTTTATCGACGAAATCCATACGATGGTAGGCGCCGGTTCGGCATCCGGCTCGATGGACGCAGCCAATATGCTTAAGCCGGCGCTGGCGCGGGGCGACTTGCAGTGTATCGGTGCAACAACGCTGGACGAATACCGGAAAAGCATTGAGAAAGACGGTGCGCTGGAACGCCGTTTCCAGAAAGTGATTGTCGACCCGACTACGGCGGACGAAACCCTGCAAATCCTGCACAATATCAAAGATCGCTATGAAGAACATCATAATATGATCTATACGGATGCGGCGCTGAAAGCATGTGTCAAATTGACAGGACGGTATATCAGCGACCGGAATTTTCCCGACAAAGCCATCGACGCACTGGACGAATCCGGTTCGCGGGTTCATATCATGAATATCGTCGTACCTCGCTACGTGGAAGAACTGGAAGCAAAGATTGAGGCGATCAAGAAGGAAAAACTGGTGGCCGTAAAGGCACAGAATTTTGAAGTAGCGGCCAATTTCCGGGACAGAGAAAGGCAATACATCATCGAATTGGAACAAGCCAAGGCAAACTGGGAAAAAGAGATGCAGGCACATCGCGAAATCGTGGATGCCGACCAGGTGGCGGAAGTCGTTGCCATGATGTCGGGTATTCCCGTACAGCGGATTGTGCAGGCGGAGAATATCCGGCTGCGCGAAATGGCAGGGAGGCTCAAAGAAAAAATCATCGGACAGGATGAGGCGGTCGAAAGGATCGTGAGAGCCATCCAGCGGAATCGCGTAGGGCTGAAAGACCCGAACAAGCCGATCGGCACATTCATGTTCCTGGGCCCGACCGGCGTGGGGAAAACCCATCTGGCCAAAAAGATAGCGGAGATACTGTTTGACTCGGCCGATGCCCTGATACGCATTGATATGAGCGAATATCTGGAGAAGTTTGCCGTTTCCCGTTTGATCGGAGCGCCTCCAGGCTACGTGGGGTATGAAGAAGGCGGTCAACTGACAGAAAAGGTGCGCCGCAAACCCTATTCCGTCGTCCTGCTGGACGAGATCGAAAAAGCGCATCCGGACGTGTTTAACCTGCTGTTGCAGGTGCTGGACGAAGGACGCCTGACAGACAGTCTGGGACGCCAGATCGACTTTAAAAACACGATTTTGATCATGACTTCCAACATCGGAACGCGCCAGTTGAAAGACTTCGGCCGGGGGGTAGGATTTCACCTGCAAGCCGACGGAACAGACAGGGACTTTTCGCGCGGCATCATACGCAAAGCGCTGGAACGCAGATTCGCACCGGAATTTCTGAACCGTGTAGACGATATTGTCATGTTTGATCCGCTGGACAGGGACGTGATCCACAGAATCATTGAAATCGAACTGAATGAATTGTACCGGCGTGTCGAAGGGTTGGGCTATCGCCTCGAAATCAAGCCGGAAGCAAAGGAATACATTGCCTCAAAAGGCTATGACGTCCAGTTCGGCGCCCGTCCGCTGAAACGGGCCATCCAGAAATACCTCGAAGACGAAATGGCAGAAATTATCCTTCGGGAATCGGTAGTGGAAGGCAGTCTGATTCAAATAGGCTATGACAGGGAAAAGGATAAAATGATAACTGAAATTCAGAAAGTTGAGAATTTCCAACTGCAGGAACTGGAAAACGGAGAACTTTGAAAAGTGGACAATTTGAAAATGTCTGTTCAAGTCTTTATAAATTGAAGTCAAAATGTCAGGCCGTAACGGTCTGGCATTTTTTTTGCCGGAGAGGGAGCATAAAGTTTAATGGTTATATTGAGTAAAAACAATAAAATGGAAACAAAAGGAACGATTGGGGTAACAAGCGAAAACATTTTCCCCGTAATAAAAAAATTCCTGTACAGCGATCACGAAATTTTTCTTCGCGAACTGCTGTCGAATGCGATGGATGCCACCCAGAAATTGAAAACGCTGGCTTCGGTGGGCGAGTTTAAAGGCGAATTGGGTGACCTGACCGTTCGGATCAAGGTAGACGGCAACAAGCTGATCATATCCGACCGCGGAATCGGGATGACCGCGGAAGAAATCGACAGGTATATCAACCAGATTGCCTTCTCGGGAGCGGAAGAGTTCATGGAAAAATACAAAAACGACGTGGCGGCGATGATCGGCCATTTTGGCCTGGGATTCTATTCGTCGTTTATGGTTGCCGGCAAGGTGGAAATCGTCACCAGATCCTGCAGGGAAGGCGCCGTGCCGATGAAATGGAGCTGCGAAGGTACGCCGGCGTTTGAACTGGCCGAAACGGAAAAGGCCGACCGGGGCACGGACATTATCCTCCACATTGACGACGAAAACAGGGAGTTTCTCGAAAAACAGCGGATAACATCGCTGCTGACCAAATACTGCCGATACCTGCCCGTCCCGATAGCCTTCGGGAAAAAACAGGAGTGGAAAGACGGAAAATATGTTGACACGGAGGAAGACCTTGTTATCAACGAAACGCTGCCAGCCTGGGTGCGCAAACCCGGAGAACTGAAAGAGGAAGACTACCTGGAATTTTATCGGGAACTGTATCCGATGAGCGACGAACCGCTGTTCTGGATTCACCTGAACGTGGATTATCCCTTCCATCTGACGGGGATCCTCTATTTCCCGCGTATCAAGAACAACCTTGACATTCACCGGAATAAAATACAGTTATACTGCAATCAGGTGTTTGTGACGGATTCGGTGGAAGGCATTGTTCCCGAATTTCTAACCCTGCTGCACGGCGTACTTGATTCGCCGGACATTCCCCTGAATGTCTCGCGTTCGTATCTCCAGAGCGACCAGAATGTAAAGAAAATATCAACGCATATCACCAAGAAAGTGGCCGACCGTCTGGAAGAAATTTTCAAGTCCGACCGTCCGCAATATGAAAAGAAATGGGACAGCCTGAAGCTGTTTATCCAGTATGGCATGTTGAGCGAGGAGAAATTCTACGACCGCGCAGTCAAGTTTGCCCTGCTGAAGGATACGGATGGTACGTATTTCACGCTGGACGAATACCGGAAACTGACCGGGGAAAACCAGACCGACCGGGAAGGCACGCTGGTCTACTTGTATACAACCAGCATGAACGACCAGTATAGCTATATCCAGGCGGCCAGGGATAAAGGCTACAGTGTGCTGGTCATGGACGGACAGCTGGACGTGCATCTGATTGGCCAGCTGGAGCAAAAACAGGAAAAGACTCGTTTCGTCAGGGTCGACGGCGACACGATCGACAAACTGATACGGAAAGCCGACAGTCAGACGGTTCAACTGACAGGGGAACAGCAAACAGCCCTGCAGGAAATCTTCAGGAGCCAGTTCCCGGCCATCGAAAAGACGGAATTTAATGTCGCCTTCGAAGCGCAGGGAGCGCAGGCCAATCCGGTCATGCTGACGCAAAGCGAATACATGCGCCGGATGCGCGACATGTCGTCCATGCAACCGGGCATGTCCTTCTACGGAGATATTCCGGACAGTTACAGCCTGGTACTGAATACCGATCATCCGCTGGTGAAAAATGTGCTGGCAGACGAAGAAAAAGCCTGCGCGGAGCAACTGCAGCCGATTCTTGCCGATATGAAAGGCTGGGAAGCGCGTCAGTCCGACCTGCGTGAAACGCAGAACAAAAAGAAGCCGGACGAAATCACGCCGGCTGAAAAGGACGACATGACGGAGACCAGCAAAAAACTGGACGAACTGCGCGAACAGCGCAATACGATTCTATCCGGATATGCTACCGGGAATCCCGTTGTCGGCCAGTTGATTGATCTGGCTCTGCTGGGCAACGGCCTCCTGAAAGGCGAGTCGCTGAGCCGTTTTATCCGGCGAAGTGTCGAACTGATCCAATAAAAGAATGGGAAATGGAAAGTGGAGAATGTACGCGTTATTTCGCATTCTCCATTTCCATTCAACTTCAGGTTTTGTAATGCGCCAGACTTTCGCGATCAAAATTCGTGATGTACGCGCAGTTTTTTTCGATTTCGGCCTGCCCGTAACGGATGTAAACCTCGGCCGAATGGCGGAAACGGCCGTCCCTGCCAGCATCCTGCAGGAGGAGGTGTCCCATCACGCAGTGTGCGGCAGATTCTACCAGACGGCGCGCCTGAAAATCAATATATTCGCCGTCTTTTGTTCCCGTGACAAGCGATACAAGCATTTCGTAGCGGGCGGTCATGTCAACCAGTTTCCGTTTCAGCGGCTCCAGTTCCGGCCTGCAGTCGAGTGCCTCGTATGCGCGGATTTGATTCAGGTAGGTGCCGGTCGTGACGTGTCGGATGGCGGCTACGACCTGCAACTGCGTTGTTCCTTCGTAGATGTTTGTGATGCGGGCGTCACGGTAGAGGCGTTCACAGGTGTAGTCCTTCATAAATCCCGAACCGCCATGTATCTGAATGGCGTCATACGCATTCTGGTTGGCATATTCGGTTGCCATTCCTTTTCCCATTGGCGTGAAGGCATCGGCCAGCCGGACGTACTGTTTCATCTCTTGACGTTCGTCCGGCTCCAGTTTGCGCTCTCTTGAGATGTCTTCGAGGGCTTTGTAAATGTCTACGAAACGGGCGGTTTCGTAAAGCATGGCGCGCGAGGCGTCCGTTTTGGCACGCATCAGCGCTACCATTTCATAGACGGCCGGAAATTCAATAATCGCCTTACCGAACTGCCGGCGTTCCCGTGCATACGCATACCCTTCCCGGCAGGCGGCGTCACACAGTCCCACGGCCTGTGCCATGATACCCAGCCGCGCGCCGTTCATCAGCGCCATCACGTATTTGATAAGGCCCAGCCTGCGTTCGCCGCAAAGTTCGGCACGGGCGTTCCGGAAAACCAGTTCGCACGTAGGCGATCCTTTGATGCCCAGTTTATTTTCGATGCGACGGACGTTTACGCCGCCATCGCGTCTGTCGTAGACGAACATGGAAAGGCCGCGTCCGTCTTTTGTGCCTTCTTCCGAACGGGCAAGTACAAGGTGGATATCGGAATCGCCGTTGGTGATGAAGCGCTTGACGCCATTTAGATACCAGCAACTGTCCGTTTCGTTGAAGGTGGCTTTCAACATGACCGACTGCAGGTCTGATCCGGCGTCCGGCTCCGTCAGGTCCATCGACATGGTTTCGCCGGCGCAGATGCGGGGCAGGAAACGCTGGCGCTGGTCGTCGCTGCCAAATTCGTACAGTGTCTCGGCGCAGTCCTGCAGCCCCCAGAGATTCTCAAAGCTGGCATCGGCGCTTGATACCATGTCGGCTGCCATGATATAGGGTACGACAGGGAAGTTCAGCCCACCGTATCTCCGGGGAATGGCGACGCCCATCAGACCAGCCTTGCGGACGGCATCCAGATTGACTTGTGTCCCGGAGGCATACGCAACGCGTCCATTATGAACCGTCGGGCCTTCGCAGTCTACGCCTTCCGCATTGGGAGCGATGATTTCGGCGCAGATTTCACCGACGATTTCCAGCACTTTTTCGTAGCTGTCCATGGCGTCGTCGAAGTCGACCGGTGCATAATCGTAGACATCTCTGTCGGCAAAGTTGCGCTCTTTCAACGCCACAATCCGTTTCATCAAAGGATGATGAAGGTGATGTTTATATACATCCGTATCTAAAAAATAGTTTGCCATAATTGATTGTTTTTCTAATTTGTAACATACTTGTATTCTTCGTCAGTTCAAAAACAGGATTTCCGGTTTTTCGTACACGACCCGGAACGAACAGGTTTTCATTCTTTCCGAAACGCAGGATATCCTCATCCATCAGAGGTTTCAGGCGGGGGCTTATAGAATGGAAAAAGTCGGTAACAGTAGCGTCGGATCTGGTTTTGAATACGACGAGCCGTCGCGAATGATGCCCTTTCGCATTGAGCAAGTCGTTGAGCACAGAAACACAACTGCCTGTGCCACGCAAATCCGTAGATGTAATATGAAATATGTTCATTTCTCAACTTTTACGTTCGATATCCGACCGTCCACTCTCCAGCTGCTTTTCTACTTCGTATTCTTCCTGTAATACTTGATCATCCTGGGGATTACCTCCTCGACCGTACCGGTAATCACATAATCGGCAATCGCATTGATAGGTGCATTCGGGTCGCTGTTGACGGAGATAATGATGGAACTCTCCTGCATCCCTGCAATGTGCTGGATCTGTCCGGAGATACCGCAGGCGATGTAGAGTTTCGGACGGACGGTAAGCCCGGTCTGTCCGATTTGGCGTTCGTGTTCCGTAAAGCCGGCGTCCACGGCGGCACGCGAGCCGCCAACTTCGGCGCCGATCACCGCCGCCAGGTCATGCAACAACTGGAAATTTTCTTTCGACCCTACGCCGTAGCCTCCCGACACAATAATGGATGCTCCCTTGATATTTGTCCGGCTCTTTTCCATCTGGCGGTCGATGACGTGTACCGCGAAATCCGTATCGCTGACGTAATCATTGACGTTGTGCCGTTTTATTTCGCCCGTGAAGTCCGGCCGCAGGAGTTCCTTTTTCATTACTCCTTCACGAACGGTCGCCATCTGCGGCCGGCAGTCCGGATTGACAATCGTCGCCACGATGTTTCCGCCGAACGCCGGACGGATCTGATACAGCAGGTTCTTATATACTTTGCCTTCCCTTTTCTCCTCATGGTCGCCGATTTCAAGCGATGTACAGTCGGCTGTCAGGCCGCTTCCCAGTGCGGATGAAACGCGGGGGCCGAGGTCGCGCCCAATACTGGTGGCTCCCATCAGAACAATCTGGGGTTTTTCCTCGCCAAACAATTTTACCAGAATGGCCGTGTACGGCATTGAGGTGCAGGGCGCCAGGCGAGTGTCGTCAAACACGTGAAGCACGTCCGCGCCATAGGGAAATACCTGTGCGGCGACGTCCTCCAGTTTGTGCCCGATGGCTACTGCTTCCATCCGGCAATCCAGCTCGGTTGCCAGCGCACGTCCCTTGGTGAGCAGTTCAAAACTGACATCGGCGACAATGCCGTCTTCTATTTCACAATATACAAACAAGTTATTCATTTCTCTTTTTCTGTCTTCTTACCCGATGGTATGGTTCGTAATCAGTTCCTTCATCAATTCGTCGATGGCGTCGTCGCTCGGGGCGAGGGATCTGCTTTCCTTGGTCTGGAAAACCACATTCTCTATCTTCTTCACTTTCGTGGGAGAACCGGACAAGCCGCACTGCGCGACATCAGCACCGACATCGGCAACACTCCATTCCTGCAGATTCAGGTACGGGCGACTGTCGTACAGCGACGTACAGGTCGCCGCCGCATCCTGCCGTTCGGTTGTCGTCCGGGCATGTTTGTATTTCTGGACGGATTTTGCGTTACGCGGGCGGCAGTCCGGAGCGCTTCCGTTCACGGTCACTACCAGCGGGAGACTCGTTTCGACGGTTTCCACTCCCCGTTCCAGCCGGCGTTTGACGGTAATCCTGCCGTTTTCCACCCGTTGGATCTCTTCGGCATACGTCACCTGATTCAGTCCCAGCTTCTCGGCCACCTGCGGACCTACCTGCGCCGTATCGCCGTCGATAGCCTGTCGGCCACAGATAATCAGGTCGCAGCCTTTGATTTTGCGGATGGCCATAGCCAGAGCGTAGGAAGTTGCCAGCGTGTCGGCGCCGGCAAAGGCGCGGTCGGTCAGCAGATAGCCTCCGTCGGCGCCACGGTACAAGCCTTCGCGGATGATTTCGGCCGCGCGTCCGGGGCCCATGGTCAATAGCGTGACCGTTGTGCCGGGATACGCATCTTTCAGGCGCAACGCCTGTTCGAGCGCGTTCAGATCTTCCGGGTTGAAAATGGCCGGAAGCGCCGCACGGTTGACCGTCCCATCCGCCTTCATCGCGTCCTTGCTCACGTTTCGTGTGTCCGGCACCTGTTTCGCTAATACAATAATATTTAAACTCATATATAGTGATATTAGGAATTATGCATTCAAAAACTGCGTGCAAAAGTAATCAAAAATTCCAATAGATTGAACCGCTCCGGGATAAAATCTCTCTGCGGGAACGGCTGCATCCCGGGTCCGGAAGCTTTCCCGGCATTAGCCTGGCGGTATTGCTCCGGGGATGTATTCCAGCTGCATTACGCTGGCTCCTGACGGAACCAACGGCCTGTTTCTCCGGCGTATGCGGCGGGACTTCACCGGGACATCCTGTACGCTTCGGGCAAATGAACCTCATTTCCACCTCCTTTTAATAACAAAACAACCTCAGTAGCAGCAGGAATGAACCCTCCGGCAAAACCTCATTATCTTATTCTTTGTAACCGTACGGAATAAGGAGGATTACTTATTCTGAATCATTGCGCGTCGACGCCCCGGCGCATCGACACTCGACGCCCCGGCGCATCGACACTCGACGCCCCGGCCTTTCGACGTTCGATGCCCCGGCCTTTCGACGCTCGACACCCCGGCCTTTCGACGATCGACACCCTGGCCTTTCGACACTCGATACCCCGGCCTTTCGACGCTCGATACCCCGGCCTTTCGACGTTCGACACCGGGGAGAATGGAATGTTCGGTTTCAAATCGCGGTTAATCTGAATTTTGGACAGGCGAACTTTTTTCGGAACCGACCTGTCATTATCGCATACACCGGAAGGACATGCCCTGCCATACGCTGAACGTGTGATGGCTTTTTTCAGGTACAGGGTTTTACGGGTGATCCGTATCCACTCTCCTTTACGTTATCTGTCCTTTATTTCTAAAAGAGATAGCATCTCAAAAAAAGAATGAACCGAAAAGGCACATGTTATTTGAGCAAAATGGCCGACATCCCTTTGGAGCAGTTGACCTGAAACTGCCCGTCCGGAGTGGAATGGATGAAATAATATTCGATACCGGACAATCCCTCCATCATCTGCACGGCCTTCTCCAGTCCCATCGCCATGCAGGCCGTGGCATAGGCATCGGCCGTCATGCAGTCGGATGCGACAATTGTCGCGCTGAGGATCGACTGCCTGGAAGGATAACCGGTTCGCGGGTCAATGGTATGCGCATACCGCGTCCCATCTTTTTCGTAAAAGTTCCGGTAATTTCCGGATGTCGCCATTCCGCATTTGTCACACAACTGCACAATTCCGTTCATTTGGGTGTTCGTTCCGTACAGGTCGTCTTCCGGTTTACTGATGCCTATGCGCCAGCAATGACCGTTGGGATTGAGGCCGTTCACCGCCACTTCGCCGCCGATATCCACGCTGTAATTCGCAACGCCTTCCCGCTCCAGCAGTCCGGCAATAACGTCACAGGCAAAGCCTTTTGCTATGGCGGAAAAATTCAGCATCATCCGCGGGTCGTCTTTTACGACATGACTGTTTTCCAGATGGATTTTTCGGTAGCCGACAAACGTCAGCAGACTGTCGACAACATGCGGCGAAACGCTGTCTTTCCGCTCAAACCCGAACCCCCACAGGTTGATCAGCGGGGCTGTCGTCACGTCAAACATCCCGTCCGAATGTGCCGATACATTCATTGCCCTGTTGAACACGGTCGCGAACCATTCATCCACCTCCACATCCTCATTGCGGTTGACCTTCGCCAGTATGGAATTGGGATTGAATGGATTCAGGGAGAGATTAAACGCCTGAAATTCCGCGTCGATTTTGTCTGTCAAGAACTGTTCCGACTGATATTTGATGCGATAATAGGTATGAAACACCGTTCCGCTCTCTTCGTAATAGGGCGCCTGCTGTCTACACGATACTCCCAAACAGCATCCAGACAGGAATAAAATCCATTTTTTCATTTGCTTTTCCAGTTAAAAACGCTGCAAAAGTACTCATTTGGGTGCGATTTCGCATCACTTTCATACGCCAATCCCCCTGTTTTGGTAAGAAACTTTCCTGTTTTGTCCAATATGCCCGTAAAACTATTGACAGACAGAATACTGCACACTATCTTTGTGCCATAGACATAATACTTCATAATTAGTCTTTTAATGGTAAAAGGTAAATGGTTAATGCAGAAAATCCCGGACGTGATGTTCGGGATTTTTTTTCGTTCGCCCGGCACACGGGCGAACGAAAAAAAGGATGCGTCTCACGACGCACCCTTCAATCAAACATAACATAAAAACAACTATTTATCGAATAAATAGCAATTCCCTGTACTTGGGCAGCGTCCACATTTCGTCGTCCACAATCAGTTCGAGTTTGTCGGCGTGATAGCGGATGACGTCAAAATACGGCAGCACCGTATCGTGATAGGCCAGTGCCTTTTCGTAGACGCTCTCCATCCGGTTGGCAACCTTGCGCGCTTCGACCATTGCGTCCGCATTCTCTTTGATGGCAACCACATGTTTTGCGATCTCCTCCACCAGCGAGGCGTCCAAGCCGGACAGCTCGGCTGCCTTCCCGGCAGGATAGACGGCTTTAATCTTGTAGAGGTTATCCAGCAGGATAGACTGGTAGCGCGTGGCGACAGGGATGATATGGTTGATAGCCAAGTCGCCTACAACACGCGCTTCGATCTGGATTTTCTTCGTATACGTCTCCCACTTGACCTCGTTGCGCGCATGCAGTTCCGTCTCGTTCAGCACGCCGGTGGAAGCGAACAGGCGGATACTCTCCGCACTGGTGTATGCGTTGAATATCTTCGGGACGCTCGTCTCGCAGTCCAGGCCACGCCGGGCAGCTTCCTCCTTCCATTCCTCGCTGTAGTTGTTGCCATCGAAGCGGATGGGTTTCGAGATTTTGATGTATTCCTTTAGGACTTCGAAGATGGCCTTTTCCTTCGTCTCACCCCGAGCGATGATCCCGTCGACGCTCTGCCTGAATTCAATCAGCTGGGCGGCGACGGCGGCGTTGAGTGCCGTCATGGCCGAGGAGCAGTTGGCCAGCGACCCGACGGCGCGGAACTCGAACCGGTTGCCTGTGAAGGCGAACGGTGAGGTGCGGTTGCGGTCGGTGTTATCGAGCAGCACTTCGGGGATGTGCGAGATGCCGAGGCGAAGCCGCTTCCTGCTGTCGACGACAATGGCCTGCTCGGTTGTGCTGCCCTCCAGCAGGTCAAGAATCTCGGAGACCTGCGTACCGAGGAAAGCCGAGATGATGGCCGGCGGCGCTTCATTGGCACCGAGCCGGTGGGCGTTGGTGGCCGAACTGATGGAGGCTTTCAGGAGCGCATTGTTCTTGTAAACGGCCATCAGGATGTTGACCAGAAAGGTGACAAACTGGAGGTTCTCTTCAGGCGTCTTACCAGGGGTGAGCAGGCCAACGCCCGTGTCGGTGCCGAGCGACCAGTTGTTGTGCTTCCCGGAGCCGTTGATGCCGGCAAAGGGTTTCTCGTGCAGCAGGATACGGAAGCCGTGGCGACGGGATACCTTCTTCATGATAGACATGATAAGCAGGTTCTGATCGACGGCCAGGTTGGTCTCACTGAAGATGGGCGCCAGTTCGAACTGATTGGGTGCCACTTCGTTGTGACGCGTTTTCAGCGGGATGCCATACTTGTAGCCCTCGAACTCAAGATCCTTCATAAAAGCCGTTACACGGGTGGGAATGGCGCCGAAGTAGTGATCTTCGAGCTGTTGATTCTTGGCCGATTCGTGGCCGAGCAATGTCCGTCCGGTCAGCAGGAGGTCGGGGCGCGTGGCATACAGTCCTTCGTCAATCAGGAAATATTCCTGTTCCCAGCCGAGGTAGGAATAGACCTTGCGTACGTTGGGATCGAAGTAGTGGCAGACGGCCGTGGCGGCACGGTCGACAACGCTGAGCGCCTTCAGCAGCGGCGCCTTGAGGTCGAGCGCTTCGCCGGTGTAGGAGATGAAGATAGTGGGAATACAGAGCGTGTCATCCATCACGAAGGCGGGCGACGAAGGGTCCCAGGCCGTATATCCGCGCGCCTCGAACGTGCTGCGGATACCTCCGCTCGGGAAACTTGAGGCGTCGGGTTCCTGCTGTGCCAGCAGCTTGCCCGAAAACTCTTCGATGATGCTCTCGCCCGGGCCATTGGCATAGTCGATGAACGAGTCGTGCTTCTGCGCCGTGCCGTCGGTCAGGGGTTGGAACCAATGCGTGTAATGGGTGGCGCCCAACTCCATGGCCCACATCTTCATGCCGGAGGCCACCTCGTCCGCAATCATCCGGTCGAGCGTTTCGCCTTTTTCAACGGCGTTGCGGATAGCCTTCAGCGTCTCTTTCGAGAGATACCGGGCCATCGTCGAGGAGGTAAACACATATTTCCCGTAGAAGTCGGAAACATACTTGGACGGAGAGATAACCTGAAGCGCTTTCTTCTTGAACGCTTCTTCTACAGCTTTGAATCTTAATGTACTCATAATTGTAATTTTGAATTTGATTTATTTATAATGGATTATTTCAGAATCATGTTGCCGGCCCGGCAGCGTTCAATCATATCGTCAGGCCAGAGCGACGCTTGTACTTCGCCGATATGTGCGCAGCGCAGGAAATACATGCACAAGCGCGACTGTCCGATGCCACCGCCGACGGAAAGAGGGATACGTCCCTCGAGCAGCGCCCTGTGGAAATCGAGCGACGCGCGTTCGGGACATCCCTCCAGCTCAAGCTGGCGCAGCAGGGCGGACGAGTCGACGCGGATACCCATCGAAGAGAGTTCAAAAGCGCAGTCGAGCAGCGGATTCCAAAGGATGATGTCGCCGTTCAGGCCGCGGTATGCCGCACCGGTTGGAGTCGACCAGTCATCGTAGTCGGGCGCGCGGCCGTCGTGTTTCTGCCCGTCGGCCAGGACAGAGCCGATGCCGACGACAAAGATGGCGCCATATTTGCGTGCCGCTTCCGTTTCGCGCTCGCGGGGCGGGAGCGAAGGATATTCGGCCAGCAAGTCTTCGGAATGGATAAACGTGATACGTTCGGGCAGGAGTGTTCCGGCCTCGGGCAGCAGGGCCGCTGTCTTCTGTTCGATGGTCTTGACGACGGAGTATATCCCGTCCACAATGCCGCGCAGGAAAGCCAGGTTGCGGTCTTCGGCGCGGATCGTACGCTCCCAGTCCCACTGGTCGACGTAGAGCGAATGGATATTGTCCAGCTCTTCGTCGGCGCGGATGGCGTTCATGTCGGTATACAGTCCGCTGCCGGCCGGTATCCGGTACAGCCCCAGTTTGAGGCGTTTCCACTTGGCCAGCGAATGGACGATTTCGGCACGCCGGTTGCCGATGTCGCGCACGGGGAAGGAGACAGCGCGCTCAACCCCGTTCAGGTCGTCGTTGATCCCGGTACCGGAAAAGACGAACAGCGGGGCGGTCACCCGTCTGAGGTTCAACGTTCGTGCCAACTCGTCCTGAAACAGGAGCTTGAGCATCTTGATAGCCTCTTCCATGTCCCCGTCGGGCAGGGAAGGCTGATAATTTGTTGGAATGTACAGTTTCATTTCTACTTATTCGTTGTTTTTGTTTGATTATGTTTGTTATTCATCCAGTTGTTACCACCGGATTCGATGTGCAGGGGTGGAGGAGGGAAATACCGCAGTCCCTCTTCAACAGATTTTCCTCCCCGATTGCCCCGTACATCATTTTCTCTATTGTTTAACTGTTAATTATTAATTATAGGCAGCTTCGCCATGTTCATAGATGTCGAGACCTTCTTCCTCAACGCGTCTGGAGACGCGGAGGCCGAACGTCACGTCAAGAACCTTGAATGTCACGTAGCCCATCCCGGCAGCCCACAGTCCGACGACTGCGGCTCCCACCGTCTGAGCCAGCAGCAGGCTTGCACCCCCGCCGTAAAACAAGCCGCCGTCGACCGCCAGCAGGCCGGTCATCAGGGTACCCACCACGCCGCAGGTGCCGTGTACGGACGAGGCGCCTACCGGGTCGTCAATCTTGAACACCTTGTCGATGATTTCAACGGAGTAGACCATCACGACACCGCAAACGGCGCCGATAACAATGGCGCCCCAGGGCGAAACAGCGTCGCAGCCGGCCGTGATGCCGACCAGGCCCGCCAGTACGCCGTTGAGCGTAAGGGAGAGCGACGGTTTCCCGTATTTTGCCCAGGCCGTCAGCAGCGACAGGAGTCCGCCGGCACAGGCCGCCAGATTGGTTGTCAGGAAGACATGCGAGATGGCTACGCGGTTATCTTCGCCGGCTGCCGCCAACTGCGAACCGGGATTGAACCCGAACCAGCCGAACCACAGGATGAATACGCCCAGTGCGGCGAAGGTGAGGTTGTGTCCCGGAATGGCCTTCGAGCGGCCGTCTCCGGCATACTTCCCGATACGCGGGCCGAGAATGGCGGCGCCGACAAGCGCAATCCAGCCGCCAACGGAGTGGACGATGGTGGAGCCGGCAAAGTCGTGGAACGTCGCTCCAACATGCGTTTCCAGCCATCCACCCTCCGCCATCAGCCATCCGCCGCCCCACGTCCAGTGTCCGGAAATCGGGTAGATGATGACACTGATAAGGATCGTGTAGACCAGATACATGTGGAACTTGGTACGCTCGGCCATGGCGCCCGACACGATGGTCGCCGCCGTAGCGCAGAAGACGGTCTGGAATATCAGGAATCCTTCCGTGGGCAGGCCGTTGTCGAAAAACGACAGGTCGCCGAAGTTCGGCATGCCGAGGAACCCGGCGCCGTCCGAACCGAACATGAATCCGAAACCGACAAAGAAGAACAGGAGCGAACCCATCGTGAAGTCGATGAAATTCTTCATCAGGATATTGCCCGTATTTTTAATGCGGGTGAAGCCGGCTTCGACCATGGCAAAGCCCGGCTGCATGAAAAACACCAGCATGGCAGCAAGCAGCATCCAGACGGTATCGAGCGACACGCCGTTGCTTGCGACGGTTTCGCTCAGTTCGTCAGCCGTTTCATGTGCATAACCCTCCGCTGCAAAAAGGACGGAGCATGCGATCCCGGCCACGGCCGACCGGATCAAACGATGTAATGTATATTTTTTCATATCTCTACATTTTAAACTGTTCATAAAACCTGATGATTATTCCCGTTCGGCATTGTACAGTGCAATGTCGCCCCGTTCAGCCGTCCGTATCCGCACGGCGTCGTCGACGGTCGAGATAAAGATGCGTCCGTCGCCAATCTCGCCCGTCCGGGCGGTACTGAGGATGGCATTGACTGTCCTGTCCACATTCACGTCGCGCACCACAATTGTGAGCAGGGTGCGCTCAATGTAGCTGGTATCATACACTACCCCGCGGTAAATGCGTTCCTGCCGGGTCTTTCCCACTCCGCGCACGTCATAATAGGAGAACCATTCAATATCGGCTTCCAGCAGCGCTTCTTTCACGCTTTCAAACTTGGTCTTGCGAATAATCGCTTCAATCTTTTTCATATTGTTTCCATTTAACGGATAAAACATTCACAAATCCGGTACTACAAACTGATACCAAAGACGAAATACGTTTGCCTGCCCGCCGGGTTGAAAATCACTTTCGAGAAGGCCGGAACGGTAAACGATTCCGTAACTTTGATTTCCTTCGACCCGGCGATTCCGACGTTCACAACGTTGAACTTGTCAGCATAAATGCCCTCCCAGGGCGTGAGGCCGAGTTCGAGGCTCAGGCCGCAGTTGCCTGCTTTGAATGGCGCGCTCGCCTGGATATACGTGGAAAACGCCCGTTTTCCGACATCGGACACCTTGAAGTCGGCCCCGGCGAAAAACGTGTTCCACGACAGCCCCAGCGGCCCGAAGTCGTATGCGAGCGTAGCTTCAAACATGTGAGCCGTCTCGTCCGACCTGTAACTGAAATAGTCGGGAAGCCAGTCGTCATCCCCCCGGTATGCAAACCAGTAGTCCGTAAGGGCCAGATTGAGTCCGCCAATGCTGTAACCCAGCGTGAAATCGAACTCGTCCACATAAGAGGGCGAAGTGAAGCCGACCGACCCCCAGGCCGTCAGCGAAAATCCGCCCGCCAAAAACGACAGCGCCGGCTGTACGCTGACACCGCCACAATACGCGCCCCGCCAGACATAACTGCTGACCAGGTCGCCTCCCACAGAAAGTTCCTGCGCTCCCACGCGGACAGGAGCTGCCACCAACACGACGGCTACAATGACTGTTGCCGTCAAGATTCTTTTTCTAATGTCCATACTTTTCATTCCTTTCATTTTATTTAAGTTAGAGAATCAGTCAGGGGTTTCCCGCAGTGTCTGTCCGTGCATTGTGCGCATCAACTACATGAAAATACTCATACGTTCACCCTTTTATTTTAACCACTTGTAAATTCTTTCCATCGCTTCGGTACAGTGTTCCCGAGTGCCGAAGGATGTGAGGCGGATATAGCCCTCGCCGCTCGGCCCGAAGCCAACGCCCGGCGTGCCGACGACCCTGGCTCCGTGGAGCATGCGGTCGAAAAACGTCCACGACGGGATGCCGTCGGGCGTCTTTATCCACAGGTAGGGAGCGTTGTCGCCGCCCGATGCAACCGTCAGCCCCGCGCCGGCAAGCCCTTCGAGCATAATGCGGGCGTTCTCCATATAATACCGGATCACCTCCTTGAC
Source organism: Tannerella sp. (assembly GCA_031268395.1). Lineage (GTDB taxonomy): Bacteria > Bacteroidota > Bacteroidia > Bacteroidales > Tannerellaceae > Tannerella. The sequence goes on from JAIRXI010000136.1 coordinate 17,603, forward strand.
CTGCGTTGCGCCTTCGGGCGAATAGACCGCTTCTGCGCCGCGCTGGGTGACGTAACTCGTGCCGTTGAATTTCGTGCACTGGCGGCGGTTCCACAGCTGATTCAGCGGGACGGCCTCGCTGCCGGCCGTGAAGCCCTTCAACTCTTTCGGCACGACCGTATAACCGCAACGTACGCCCGTGAATCCAGCCGTTTTCGAGAAACTCCGAAATTCGATGGCGACCTTCTTGGCATCCTTGATTTCGTAGATGGAATGCGGGATGTCCGGGTCCTGGATATAGGCTTCGTAGGCCGCGTCATAAAGGATCAGCACCTGGTTTGCCAGCGCATAGTCGACCCATTTCTTCAGCGCCTCGCGTGTGATGGATGCGCCGGTCGGGTTGTTGGGATAGCAGAGGTAGAGCATGTCCATCCGCCGATCGGGTATATCGGGAATAAAGTCGTTCGACTCGGTACAGGGGATGTAGACGACGTTGCTCCAGCGGCCATCTTTGAGTTCGCCGGCGCGTCCGCCCATGACATTGGAATCAATGTAGACGGGATAAATCGGGTCGGTCACGCCGACGCAGTTGTCGCGTCCGAGGATGTCGCCGATATTGCCCGAGTCGCTCTTGGCTCCGTCGCTGACGAAGACTTCGCCCGGTTCGAGCGCCACGCCGCGCGGGGCGTAGTCGTGCTTGATGATCGCGTCGATCAGGAACGGGTAGCCCTGTTCGGGACCGTAACCGCGGAACGTCCGGGCGTCACCCATCTCGTCTACCGCCTTGTGCATGGATTCACGCACTGCCTGCGGCAGCGGACGCGTCACGTCTCCGATACCTAAACTTATTACTTCTGCCCCGGGGTGCATCCGTTTGTAGGTCTGCACCCTCCGCGCAATATCCGAAAACAGATAATTGCCGGGCAACTTCAAAAACTGTTCGTTTACTAATGCCATTTTTATTCGAATTGTAGTTATGTATGTATATATGTATGTTTGTCGATGCATGGAACGGAGCCGGATACACGGTACGGAGTGCGCGGCCACCGCTGTCCGCGCGCCGTGTCTGTTGTGCCGGGCGCCCGGACCGTTCGGAACAGATCCGGGACCGTTTCCGCGTCTCCTGTGAGTATGTATCGCTGTTGCCATTTTTTAATTATTCAAGCTTATATAAATTCTTTTTGCTCATTTTCGATGCAAATATATATCTTTTTGTCGTATTACAAATATAAATCATGAACAAAATGTATAGTTCGCTTCACAATATTACAATCTGTCTTTAATCGGTTCGTATTTGCAACAAATTATTATCATATATCCGGTTTTTCCGTCAAATCAAACAGACCGGATGGGAGCGCGGGATTTAAAAATCCGCAGCTGTTTCTTCCGGTCACGGTTTGTCCGGCCGTCTTTCCCCGTTCCGGAACACGGAAACACGGGGAAAACAAAGCGCCTTTCAACGTGTAAAAACGGACGGGTGCACAGGTCTGCCGGCCGTGTCTCCCGTTTTCTCCGTCTTTTCCGAATGTTGTGATTGATTCCAAACTGTCCTGTAGTTATTAATTTGCACACGCCCTGTTTATACGGGCGTCTTTGTATTGACAATTGAATTGTTTGAGTGGCCGAATCATTGAGTTTCCGAATTAAAGTCCGTCCCGGCATGTCAGATCCGTCCAACCAGTTCCGAGAAGAGCAGCGTCATTGTATCTGCGGCCTTGCGGGCGACTGCGATCACACCGGCTCCGTCGTTGACAGAACCGTCTGCGAAGCGGTAACCTTCATTTGTGATCACCGACATGCCGAAGACGCGCAGTCCGGCATGACGCGCCACGATGACCTCCGGCACCGTACTCATTCCCACGGCGTCGCCCCCCGCCCTGCCGTAAAAGGCGTATTCGGCCGGCGTCTCGAACGACGGGCCGGTCAGTCCCACATACACGCCCGTTTTCAGGGCGATGCCTCGGGAGGTGGCAATGGCTCCGGCGATACGGATAAACTCGCGGTCGTAGGCGCGTGTCATGTCGGGGAAACGTGTCCCGAAGGCGTCGTCGTTCGGGCCGATCAGCGGATTGGGCATCAGGTTGATATGGTCGCGGATCATCATCAGGTCTCCCACGCTGAAGGCCGGGTTGATGCCGCCGGCAGCGTTCGAGACGAGCAGATTCTTCACGCCAAGGCATTTCATCACCCGCACCGGATACGTCACCTGCCGCATGGTGTAACCTTCGTAATAATGGAAACGTCCCTGCATGACCCAGACGGATTTCCCGCCCAGTGTGCCACAGATCAGGTTTCCCCTGTGACCGGTCGCCGTCGCATGTACAAAATGCGGAATTTCTCCATACGGAATCCCGGTGGCATGCTCCAGACGCCCGGCCAGCGCCCCCAGGCCGCTGCCGAGTATGATGGCCGTTTCCGGCCGCTCCTCCACGCGGGAAGATAGATATTCAACTGTTTCCTGACAGGCTTTCATTGCTGATCTGGTGTTTGTTTACCGCGCAAAGATACACGATTTCCACCGGATAATTCCGGGGACAAAACAAAAATCCGGATAATTCCGAAGGATCAGGCCTCTTTTTCCGGTAAACCCGGCGGCAGCCGGCAGTAAAAAATCATGCCGGAACCGATGGAATAAGCCTCGCCGGCTCTCCGGTAAAGCCATGTGTTTATGGGATGAACACGGGTCACCTGTAAACCCTGTGTCTGAAAAAGCCGTCATACGTTCAGCGTATGGCATGGCCCTCCGGTGTACGCGGAACAGCGATTGGGAGCCGAACGTTCCATTCTCCCCGGAGTCGAGCGTCGAAAGGCCGGGGGTGTCGAACGTCGACGCACAATGATTCAGCACAGATAATCCTCCTTATCCTGTGATGAAAGAGCGGATACGGCTACAGGAAATAAGGTAATGAGGTTTGCCGGAGGGATCATGCTGCCTGCCTGCTACTGAGGTTGTTTTGTTATTAAA
>JAIRXI010000214.1 GCA_031268395.1 Tannerella sp.
ACCACCACTGCACCCCGAGATACCCCCCCCGAAGCACCTCCTTACTCCCCTTCCGGTGGAGAAAATGCCCCCGAATCCGCGGATTCTACCCCTGCCGGTGGAGAAAATGCCCCAGAATCGGCTGAATCTACCCCTTCCGGTGGAGAAAATGCCCCGGATCCCGCGGAAGATACATTTGGCGCTATAACGAATCGTGCGGGTAATTTTGTCTCCATCATTTGACGGGGCGGGGAGTGCGTTACGGTTTGCCGGGGCACATCTGTCACTTACCCACACAAAATGTTACAGAGCCGAAAATCTCTTAATTTTTAATTTTTAATTTTTAATTGATCTACCTCTCATTTCCGTGGGCGACACGTGAAAATAATCCCTGAACGACTTTGTGAAATAGGAGGGGCTTGAGAAGCCTACTTCGTATGCTATTTCGGAAATGGTCATGTCGGTTCCGGTGATGTACTTGACGGAAAACTGCAGGCGGGTATTGCGGATCAGTTCGCTTGGATTCAGGTCCGAGAGCATTTTTATCTTCCGGTAGAACGTGGAGCGGCTCATGCCTGTTTCCCTGCACAGGAGGTCCATGTTCAGGTCGGGATCGGTCAGGTGTTCGCTGATGAACCTGTAGATAATGTCCATAAAACGGCTGTCAACCTGCGAAGTGGGCAGTTCGGGGAAAGCCGGGGACGTTTTTTTTCCGAACAGTTCCCTTAGCCGTTCGCGCGAAGCGATCAGGTTGCGGATGCGCGTCACCAGCAATGCGGCATTGAACGGTTTGGTGACGTAATCGTCGGCGCCGGTTTCAAATCCTTCCTGCACCTGTATGACCGCGGCGCGCGCCGTGAGCAGAATCACCGGGATATGTCCCGTCCGGAGGTCGTTTTTCAGCATCCGGCACAGCGTGATGCCGTCCATGACCGGCATCATGATGTCGCTCACGATCAGATCCGGCAAATATTCCACCGCCATGCCGAATGCTTCCTGCCCGTTGCCGGCTTCGCGGACCGAGTAGAGTTTCCGCAGGTGCGACCGGATGTAGTGGCGGACGTCGATATTGTCCTCGACGACCAGCACCGAGCGGGACGTTCCCGGCGCGGACTGTTCCGCAGACGCGTCAGCAGGATACGGGCCCGAGCCTTCGGGTATCATGTAGTGGACGGGATCTTCGCTGTTCCTGAACGAGGGATCGAGGTCGCTCTCCGTCAGATGCGTTTTCCCCAAAGGCAGCGCCACGCGAAACACGGCGCCCGGCGCGCCGGCGGCATTGTCGGCCCATATAATGCCGTGATGCAGTTCGACGACGCCTTTGCACAGATTCAGCCCGATACCGGTGCCGGAGGGCTGCGTTTCCGTGTGACGTACCTGGTAGAACGGGTCGAAAATCTTTTCCAGTTCCGCCTCCGGAATACCCCGTCCGGTATCGCTTATCGTGATCACGGCAAAATCGTGCAGGCCGGAGGAGGCGAAAAACTCCCTTTTGTTTTCGAACGCCTGCTCCAAACCGGACCGTTTCCACTGCGAGAGGGATACGGTGATCCGGCCGCCGCCGGGCGTATTCTTGAATGCGTTGGAGAGCAGGTTGAACAGTACTTTTTCGAGCAGGTCGCGGTCGTACCACATCCGCATCTCTTCCATATCACATTCCAGCAGCAGGCGGATATTCCTGCCGCGCGCCAGTTCGTTGAACGCCGTAAAAATCTCGTCCGTGAACTTCACGATATTGCCTTCCGCCGCGCGGAGCCGCAGATGTCCCGATTCCTTTTTGCGGAAATCCATCAGCTGGTTCACGGTATAAAGCAGCCGTCCGGCATTCCGGTGTATCAGCTTCAGCGAGCCGTGCAACGGGGACGAGAGGTGGCTGTTCTGCAGTATTTCCTCCAGCGGATTGAGAATCAGGGTGAGCGGCGTGCGCAATTCGTGCGAGAAGTTCGTAAACAGGTTGATTTTCATCTGATGCAGTTCTTCCATTTTTTCCTTTTCCATCTGTTCGATCCGGATATCGGTTTCCAGCCGGTTTTTGATTCGCGCATAACGGACGGCAAGCAGCAGTCCCGCCGCGACGGCCGCCACGTAGAGCGTCCACGCCCACCAGGTGTTCCACGGCGGGCGGCTGATGCGGATGTGAATGGCGGCGGGCTGTCCGTTCCACACGCCGTCATTGTTCGAGCCTTTGACGAGGAACGTATACGTGCCCGGAGGGATGTTCGTATAGTAGGCCACGCGCCTTTTGCCGGCGTAATTCCATTCGCGGTCGAAGCCTTCGAGTTTGTAGGCGTACTCGTTCTGCCGGGGATAAATGAAGTTGAGGGCGCTGAAGCCGAACGCCATGTTCGACTGTCTGTACGTAAGTCGGAGCGGCCGGTCGCGCATTGCGGCGTTATCAAGCTCCCGGCTGTTGACCGACACGCCGGTAATCAGTATCGGCGGGATGTAGCCGTTCTTCCTGATTTTGCGCGGGCTGAAGGACACGAAGCCGTTGTTTCCGCCGAAGAACACTTCGTTGTCGGCGGTGACGAGGCCCGACCCGGGCGTGAACTCGGCGATGAAGATGCCGTTGTTTTTATCGAAATTGGAGAACGTCTCCGTGACGGGATCGAACCGGGATATTCCGGCGTTGGTGCTCATCCACAGTTTCCCGTCATGGTCTTCCAGGAGCGAATAGACGGTTTCGCCGGCAAGCCCCTGCTGCCGCCCGAAGTTTTCGAAACTTCCGTCGCCACGGTTCAGGCGGCTTATCCCTCCGCCGAACGTTCCGGCCCAGACGTCGCCGCCGCGCGTTTTGCAGAGCGACGTGATCCGGCTGCCGGCCAGGCTGTCGCTGTCATTGCCGCCGCCGGCGGCGTACCGGAACGGCGTCACCGTCCCTGAATATGAATCGTAGGCGTGCACGCCGTTGCCGTAGGTGGCGATGAGGAAAATCCCGGCGGTATCTTCCAGTATGCACCGCACGTTCGAGGGGTTGAACGTCCGTCCGTCCCGCAGGGGAAGGGGGTTTACAAACTCGCCCCGCCCGGTCATGTATCCCAGCGAGTTGCTGCCGCTCGAGCCGATCCACAGCCTGTCGTCCCGGTCGCGGAAGAGGGCATAGCGAATCGTCCCCCACGGAGGCGAAACGGTGCGCTCGAACCTGCGTCCGGGTATGTCGAAGAGGAAGATGCCGCTGTTCGCGGAGCCTGTCCATAGCCTGTCGTTTTCGAGGAACAGCGACTTGACGATGTTTCGGCTGAAGGATCTGTGCGTTGCGCCGGGAAGCAGGTGGTAATGGCAGGACCTGCGCTTCCTGTCGAAAAGCAGCAGTCCGCCGCCCTCGGTGCCCATCCATATCCCGGAGTGATGCTCCACCATCGGGCCGACGATGCCGAAGAGCGTCTGTCCGGCTCCGCCCGGGTCGTGGAAGCGGAAACACTGGTTGTAGGGGCTGTAATAACTGACGCCTCCCGAATAGGTGCCCACCCAGACCGTTCCCGCGCGGTCGCAGAAGACGGAATAGACGGAGAAATTATTCATCGGCACGGAGCCTTCACGGTCGCCGTCTATCGAGACAAAGCCGTCGATTTGTTCGTCATAGCGGTTCAGTCCGCCGAAAGTCCCGGCAAGGATATTCCCGCCGCTGTCTTCCTCAATGCGGCGAACGGTAAGGTGATTCAGCCCGTCTTCCCGTCCGTAGCGGGTCAGGCGGCCGCTTCCGGCGTCGTACATGCATATCCCGTGCTGAAAGAATCCGATCCACATCCGCCCTTTGGAATCGTGGAACAGGGCGGAAATGCGTTCCCGGATTTCAAGCGGCGGCCGCGTCATCTTTCCCGAACGGAGACTGCAGGTGAAAAGGCCGCGTTCGGTACCAATCCACAGGTTTTCGCCGCCGTCCTCCGCCAGCGCGTAGATGCTTGCATCGGAAAGGAGACTGTCGAACGGATACCGCTCAAAATGGTCCGTTGCCGGGAGATAGCGGTTCAGCCCGTTCGTGGAGCCGGCCCACAGGCCGCCCGCATGATCGCGGAAGAGCGACAGGATGTGGTTGTTGGTAATCGTCGAATCGCTGTCCGCATGATAGTAGGGTACGAAACAGCCGGCGTCTTCGTCGTAGCGGTTCAGCCCCCTGCGCGTGCCGACCCAGAGGCGTTTCTGTCCGTCTTCGGCTATACATTCTATCTGTCCGTTGCTGATGCGTTTGCCGCCGGCGTCAAATTCGCGGAAAATTTCAAAACCGTCTCCGTCATACCGGTTCAGTCCGTCGCGCGTCCCGAACCACATGAACCCCCGCGCGTCCTGGAAGATGGCCATGACGGAAAGCTGCGACAGTCCATCTTCCACGGACAGGTGTTCGAAATGAACCTCCGCGCCCTGCGGGAAAGCCGGGCAGCAGCACAGGGCGGCGGACAGTATCCAAAGATTAAAAGCAGAT
>JAIRXI010000329.1 GCA_031268395.1 Tannerella sp.
TGAATCTCCGGAAGAAAATGTCAATAGAAAGGATGAACGGGGCATCGCTCACCGTTCATTACTAAGTAAATATCCCCCCCCTCCCAACGTCTGATCAACCTGCCGTGCCCCGTCATTGCGACGAAGGAAGCAATCGCCAAACCGGGCACGAACGGCCATCCGGATGCGGTCGATCAGGCTCCGTTTTCCTTTGCCGATGGAGAAATACGGTGTCTGGATGCCTCCAAATTCGCGGAAGAACCGTTCGACACCGGGCAGCATCGATCCTTCGAAATCGAACGTGTCCGAACGTCCGGCAGCAAACCGGATGGCTTCCCAGAGGACGAGGCTGTGTGCGCCGGAATGTCGGAGCGACGGGTCGCCTCCGCCGGCCAGGTAATAGGCCGAACGCTTCTGCCAGACGACAAAGGCGGCCGCATGAAGCCGTCCCGTTTCGTCATAGCCGCCCCACAGTTCACCCTGCTGTCTTGCGCGGCAGACGTCCACCAGCCGGCGCAGCACCCCGTCCGGCTGTCTGTTCTTTCTGTGCTGGCGTTCAAAGGTCAGTGACTGCATCCGCAGGAAATCGTCTACCGGGATTCCCGTTCGCACGGTGATGCGACAGGTGTCCCGCGCTTTCCGGATATTCCGGCGGAGGTTCCGGTTCATGCCGTCCCACAGGCTTTCCGCATCCTTCAGGTTGTGCAGCAGATAGGTATAGCGCGTTGTCTGGCGGTAGCCGGCCCAGTAAAAAGGCAGCCAGTCGGTGAAGGTGTACGGGAAACGCTGGAGGAAAACGCGCGACTTCAGTCTGTCGACAAGCTGCCTGCAGAGCGACTGCCGCCGTTCCAGCGCGGAAGCGTATTTCATGTCGTCCGGAAAGGGTGCAAACCAGATGCCCATTGTTTGCGTACAGGGAGGCATGGTTACGAGATGCGGACAGGGCCGGTAGAGCGGCCACGCTGCCTGCACCCGCCGGCCTTCCTCTATCAGCAGGACCTCCCAGTTGGCTTCGCCACACACCGTATCCAGCCACCAGTCCTGCGAAAAGAGGGGTATGCTCTCTTCCGTCCGGCAAAGCGCACGGTATGTTTCCTTCGACATTACTTCTTTTTCTTCAGCGCCTCGAAAATCAGCTTTTCCAGTTCTTCCGCCAGTTCCGGGTTGTCGCTGATGCACTGTTTGGCGGCATCGCGTCCCTGGCCGAGTTTGGTGTCGCCATAGCTGTACCAGGATCCGCTTTTTTTGACGATGTTCAACTCCGTCCCCAGGTCGACAATCTCGCCCGAGCGGGAAATGCCTCCGCCGAACATCAGGTCAAATTCCGCCCTGCGGAACGGCGGAGCCACTTTGTTTTTCACCACCTTGACGCGCACCTGGTTTCCCTTCACCTCTTCGCCGTCCTTCAGTTTGCCGATGCTGCGAATGTCCAGACGTACGGAGGCGTAGAACTTCAGCGCGTTGCCACCGGTCGTCGTTTCGGGACTGCCGAACACGACGCCGATTTTATCGCGCAGCTGGTTGATAAAAATGCTGGTCGTATTGGTTTTGCTGATGGCGGCCGTGAGCTTGCGCAGGGCCTGCGACATCAGGCGTGCCTGCAGCCCCATCTTGCTGTCGCCCATATCGCCTTCCAGTTCGGCTTTCGGCGTCAGCGCCGCCACGGAGTCGATCACCACAATGTCAACGGCCGACGAACGGATCAGGTGTTCGGTAATCTCCAGTGCCTGCTCGCCATTGTCGGGCTGCGAAATCCACAGGTTCTTGACATCGACACCCAGCTTTTCCGCATAGAAACGGTCGAATGCATGTTCCGCATCAATAAAGGCGGCTATTCCGCCGGCTTTCTGGGCTTCGGCGATGGCATGGATGGCCAGTGTCGTTTTGCCGGATGATTCCGGGCCGTAAATCTCGATCACGCGGCCGCGGGGATAGCCGCCTACGCCCAGCGCCGCATTCAGGCCAATGGAACCCGTCGGGATGACGTTGATGTCTTCGACGATTTCGTCGCCCAGTTTCATGACGGATCCTTTGCCGAAACTCTTTTCTATTTTGTCCATTGTGGCGCGGAGCGCTTTCAGCTTGTCCGTAGTGGCTCCGCCTGTTTCGTTCAGTTCTTCTGCCTGAACTTTCTTTTCTTCTTTTTCTTTTGCCATAAAATTATTGCTCCATATATGCGTTTTTGTTATTCTTGTTTTGACAGTACAATCACATCCTGAAAACTGACACCGTCGCTGCGGTCAGACCACTGTCCGCCGTAATGACATCATCTACGTATTTAAAATCTGCGCCGCGTGATCTTTCGTATTGACTTTTTCGATTATCTTTTCAACAATCCCGTTTTCGTCAATAAGAAACGTTTGCCGCAGCGTCCCCATATACTTGCGCCCGTACATGGTTTTTTCCGCCCAGACGCCAAACTGCTCCTGCAAACGGGCTTCCATATCGACAATCAGACTGAACGGCAGGTTATGCTGTTCGATGAAATGCTGATGCGACTTGGCGTTGTCCCGGCTCACGCCAAGCACTTCGTAACCGGCCTTCCGCAAGTCGCCGTACCCGTCGCGCAGGCTGCATGCTTCCGCCGTACAGCCGCTCGTGCTGTCTTTCGGATAAAAGTAAAGCGCCAGTTTTTTCCCTTTGAAATCGCTCAGCCTGACCTTGTTTCCATGCTGGTCATATCCCAGTATTTTGGGGGCTTTGTCGCCGATCTGTATTGCCATAAACCGTCTGATTTTTATACCTTAAAATAACAGCTTACAACTCCAGGCTTTCGTTGAATACTTCGTGCCACGGCAGGCCCTGTCCGCTCAGTTCTTTCATAAACGGATCGGGATCAAATTCCTCCACGTTCCACACGCCCGGTTTCTTCCACACGCCCTGCAGAAACATTTTGGCGCCGATCATGGCCGGCACGCCGGTGGTGTAGCTGACGCCCTGTGCGCCGGTTTCCCGGTAGGCCGCCCGGTGGCTGCAATTGTTATAAATGTAATACGTCTGCTCCCTGCCGTCTTTCCGTCCGCGGATACGGCATCCGATCGAGGTCTCGCCGGTGTAGTTTTCGCCCAGTTCGCCCGGATCGGGCAAAATGGCTTTCAGAAACTGGATCGGAACAATTTCCATGCCGTTAAACAGCACCGGTTTGATGCCTGTTATACCGATGTTTTGCATCACGCGCAAATGGGTCAGATATTCCTCTCCGAACGTCATCCAAAAGCGGGCGCGCCGGAGCGTCGGGAAGTTTTTCGTCAGGCTTTCCAGTTCTTCGTGGTACATCAGGTAGGATTCGCGTGCGCCGATACCCGGATAGTGCAGGGGCTGATGCACGGAAAGCGGATCCGTTTCGATCCACTCGCCGTTTTCATAGTAACGCCCTTTCTGGGTGATTTCGCGGATGTTGATTTCGGGATTGAAATTGGTCGCAAAAGCCTTGTGATGGTCGCCTGCATTGCAGTCGACGATGTCGAGATACTGCATTTCATCGAAACGGTGTTTTGCCGCATGGGCCGTAAATACGCCCGTGACGCCGGGGTCGAATCCGCAGCCCAGGATGGCGGTCAGGCCGGCTTTCTCGAAGCGGTCGTTGTATGCCCACTGCCAGCCATATTCGTATCTTGCTTCGTTCAGCGGTTCATAATTGGCCGTATCCAGATAGCTTACGCCATACGACAGGCAGGCGTCCATAATGGTCAGGTCCTGATAGGGCAATGCCAGATTGACCACCAGATCCGGATGAAAATACCGGTACAGCGTCAGCAATTCGTCCAGCCGGTCGGCATCCACCTGTTCGGTTTGCACGGTCATGTTTTTAATATCGGCTGCGATCCTGTCGCATTTGCGTTTTGTCCGGCTGGCCAGCAGAATGTCGCTGAATACATCGCTGTTCATCGCCATCTTTTTCACGGCCACCGTACTCACGCCGCCGGCGCCTATCACTAATACTCTTCCCATTGCAGTTATTTTTTTTTACAGTTTGTGCTCGGTTTTCAGTCGATAACCGGCAAATGTACGTTTTTTCCGGAGATCAATCATGAAAAACGGAACATATTCGGTCGTTTAACGAATATTAGAGCATAAATACGTATGAGTATCATTTTTTCTTTTAACTTTGCCGCTCATTTGCACAAGAACTTGAAAAAGTAACTTAATTACGTTTGCAGTATGGCTGCTACCAATAACGACAAAATATACGAAGTGCTGCTGGCTCAAATCAGGAACCGGATACCACAGAACGCCAAGCTGGTAAACACGCTGGTTGATATCCTGTTTATTGAAAAGGAAGCTGTTTATCGAAGATTGAGGGGGGAGGTTCCGTTTACCTTTCACGAGATCGTAACGATCACCCGGCAGATGGGCATTTCGCTGGATGCCATCATTGGTATTGAGAGCCAGAAGAGCCGCCCGCTCCAGTTGAAACTCCCCGACTTCCTGAATCCGAAGAAAAACGATCTGACAATGATGGACAGCCATATCGCCATCCTTGACCGGTTCGCGGGATGCGCCGATGCCGAAATGGCCGTGCTTACCAATATCATACCGCAGGACATTTTTCCCGGCTTCGACCAGCTCACCAAATACATCGTCTTCAAATGGCAGTATCATTACCACAGCCATCTTGCACTGCCTTTTCGCGAGGTCGTTCTTCCCGACTGCGTAGTCAACGCCTTCAAAGCCCAGTACGCCTGTTCCAAGAGAGTCAAAAACTCAAACTACGTATTTGACAACCAGCTTTGCCGGTATATCGTGGATGATATAAACTATTTCAGGAGCATCCGGATGATTGACGAAGAAGAAGTCATGATGATAAGGGATGACATTCTCCGGCTGCTCGACTATCTGGAACAGACCGCTACGTCCGGGATTTTTGAGGAAACGGGAAACAGGGTAGACATCTACGTCGCCGACGTGGACATCACCACTTCCTATTCCTATATCCGGAGCGAAGATTACAGTATCGGCATGATCAAAACCTTTTTCCTGACATCGGCCATCTCGACGGACGAAATGATTGTTGAAAAAATCAGGAACTGGATCACGGCGACCTTAAGGCTGTCTACCCTGATTACCGTGGCAAACGAAAGACAGCGCGTGCTTTATTTTGAAAAGCAGCGGGAGATGGCACGCTCGCTGTAAGACCGCTCCCCGATCTGCATTACGCTGTGTCAAAAGCACGCAGATGACGCAGAGGGAATGGATTCCCGCAGATCTTATACCTTCAAATACGCCCTTCCCGACGTTTTTCCCTGTCTGCGTAAATCTTCCCCATCTGCGTCATCTGCGTGCTTCTATTGGCCGGTCACTGATCGCTGCTCAATGCGTCAGCCGGATTCTCGGTGCTTGTCCGGTAGACCCGCCAGCCGACACACAGCGCAACGGCCAGCGCCAGGACGAGCAGGATCAGGACGTAAATCCAGGCGTCGATACCGGTTTGCGTCACATACTGTTCCAGCCAGCGCCGCATCAGGAAGTAGCCGGCCGGGAAGGCCACGACGGCGCCGGCCAGCAGCAGCAGGGCGTATTCCCGGACAAAGATGTCGAGGATGTCGCCAACCGTGGCGCCGCTGACCTTGCGGATCGCCATTTCCCGGCGCCGTTCTTCGCAGGCCAGCGACACCAGCGACACGAAACCAAACACACATATCAGCAGGCAAACCAGCGTAACGAACGACAGGATTTGCAGCAGGGCGTTTTCGGACTGGAGATACTTGTCGTATTCTTCCTCCTCGGAGACGATCCGGAGATACAGCAAGTCGGGATATTCCTGCCGGACAATCTGCTCGATCCCGCTCCGGCATACGCCCCAGGCGCCCGGATCGAAGCGGAAGAGGAGGAGGTTGACGTTCTTTTTGGCAGGGGAGTTATACATGCAGGGCTTGGCCGGAACCGTCGGCGCAAAATTATGAATATCCCGGATGACGCCTTTGACGGTATAGTTTCGCTCCTGATAGCCGAAATGCTTCCCGACCGGGTCGTCCCAGCCAAACGCCCTGACGGCCGATTCGTTGATCAGCGCCACGCTGTCCGGATCCTGGCCGTCCAGCATTTCGCCCGCGACCGCACGCAGTTCATAATAGGAGACAAACGGCCCGGAGATGCGAAAATTCTCCATGTTTATGGATTCCGCGCCGTCGGGTTGCCCGTCCCACCATTCCATTTTCATCATCGACCGGGAATTGAGCGGCACCAGCGATATTTCCGCCTGAAGCGTTTCCCGGATTTCCGGCAGCTGCCCGATCCTGTTTTCGAGCATCCCGTAGTCTGTCGATCCCTGGCGGTCTGCCGCAAGCACGACGGAACCCCTGTCCCTGAAAGCAAATCCCAGATCGGTATGATGGAGGTGGTGCATCTGTTTCAGGATCACAATCGTGCAGAAGGAGAAGCCGATACTGATCAGCAGCTGCACCACGACCGAGAACTTGCGGAAACGGTTCGTGCGGGAACGGCGGATGGAGGCATTCAGCGTTCTGCGCCGGAAGAGAAACAGCAGCAGCCAGAAGGCCAGCAGGGCCACGGTCATGACGGCGCCGGTGTACAGCAGGGCTTCGCCGCAGAGCGCCGACAGCGTCGTCCGCATCTCCGAGACTTGCAGGAACGGCCGGTGCAGCAGCTGGACGAGCGCCGCGCCCGGCAGCAGGGCCAGCAGCAGCGACAGCACAAACTCCACGGACAGGAGCGTAAAGAGGGAGCGTTCCGACGCGCCGCAGACAACCCGCAGCGCCAGTTCCTTCTGCCGTATGCGGAAGCGGTTGACGAAAAGGGTCAGGCAGTTGAACAGCGTGCAGAGAATCACCAGCAGGCCGGCCAGGGCAAAAATAAGAATGTGCCGGAATTTGACCTCCCGCAGAATCGTCGAATCCGTATAGCGCAGCGCCGTAATCGGCACAAGGGTCAGTCCGTCCATGTTGACGCCGCCTTCCGTAATTTTATGCTCACCGAGCTTTTTCCCGAAAGCTTCCGCGTCGACGCCGGGCGCCAGCCGCAGCAGCGTATTTTCTCCGGAAGAAATATTCCAGTTCTGCGAAGGATCCTTCGTCCACGAGCCGAAGGCTTCCAGTAAGTCGAAGGCATAATTGCTGTGCTCCGGAAAGCCCTCCACTACGGCGCAGACCGTGTAGTCGTCCCAGGCGCTGACGGTCTTGCCGATCGGGTTTTCATCCCCGAACAGTTTATGCGCCATGCCTTGCGTGATGGCCAGTTTCCGGCCGTCGGGTATCAGGAAATCCATGCTGCCCTCAATGATCCGGAGATCGAAAAAACGGAAAAAGGCGGAATCCATACTGGCCATCCGCGACGGATATTCCTGCCCTTCGTACTTGACATGTCCGCCCTCATAGGGCGGAGTGACCGACACCGCTTCCGCCACCTCCGGGAAGGTGGCTTCCAGGTAAGCGGCCAGCGGATTGACGCTGTGTCTCGTAACGCCGCTCGAGGAAAACTCGGAGGGCCTGAATACACAGCAGATCCGGTCCGCGTCGCGGTGGAAACTGTCGTACGTCATTTCATAGCGTATCCACAGGGACGCCAGTGCAAAACAGGCGAACCCTACCGCCAGACCCGCTACGCTAATCAGCGTCTGACTTCCATATTTCCGCAGATTGCGGAATGCTACCGTTACATAATGCGTTATCATCATCTTCTCTTTTTAAATTTGTTTATCGTTCATAGTTCATCGTTCATAGTTCATAGTTCATCGTTTATCGTTAAACTTATTCCGCTTTGATGCTGTCTACGGGATTTGAGTTGGCGGCTGCGTAGCTCTGGGCAAACACGGTCAGGAACGACAGCAGCAGACAGAACAGCCCGGCAGCCAGAAAGATCCACGGGCCTAGCGTGATCCGGTACGAATAGCCCGACAGCCACCGCCACAGCAGATACCACGTCACGGGCGTGGCCACCGCGAAGGCGATCAGCACGTAGTTCAGGAACGTCGTCACCAGCCGCCGGAG
>JAIRXI010000255.1 GCA_031268395.1 Tannerella sp.
CATTAAAAAGATAACCTTTTCCTCAGACTGTGCTGTGTCACAAAAAAAACACCTATATTTGCGAGATTTTTAAGATGTAGATAGTAAAGTAGAAAGAAAAGCAAATGAATGTAATTAACAAAACAATTGATTTGGGTGATGGCAGAAGCATCATCCTGGAAACCGGGAAACTGGCCAAACAGGCCGACGGTTCGGTAACCGTCCGGATGGGTAACACCGTACTGCTGGCCACGGTATGTGGCGCCAGGGAAGCCGCTCCCGGTACAGATTTCATGCCTTTACAGGTAGATTACAGGGAAAAATTTTCGGCCTTCGGCCGCTTTCCGGGAGGTTTTATGCGCAGGGAAGGCAAGCCCTCCGACTATGAAATCCTGACCTCCCGCCTGGTTGACCGCGTGTTGCGCCCGCTCTTCCCGGACAATTACCATGCCGAAGTGTTCGTAAACATCATACTGTTCTCCGCCGACGGCGAAGATATCCCCGACGCCTTGGCGGGACTGGCCGCTTCGGCCGCCCTGGCCGTGTCGGACATCCCCTTCAACGGTCCGATCTCTGAAGTACGTGTCGGACGGATAAACGGGAAATACATCGTCAACCCTACCTATAGCCAGCTCGAAAAGGCCGATATTGATATTATGGTAGGTGCAACCGCCGACAACATCATGATGGTGGAAGGTGAAATGGACGAAGTACAGGAAGCCGACATGCTGGAAGCCATCAAGGTAGCGCATGAAGCCATCAGGGAGCACTGCCGCGCGCAGACAGAACTGATGGAATTATGCGGAAAAACGGTGAAACGCGCATACTGTCACGAAGAAAACGACGAAGACCTGCGCAAGGCCGTACATGACGCCTGCTACGCAAAAGCCTACGCCATTGCCGTATCGGGAACCGACAAGCAGACGCGCGCCGAAAACTTTGAAGCCGTCGTGACGGAGTTCAAGGCTGCCTACACCGAGGAAGAACTTGAAACCAAAGCCCCCATGATCGACCGCTACTATCACGACGTAGAAAAAGAAGCCATGCGCCGCGCCATCCTGGACGAAGGCAAACGGCTCGACGGACGGCGGACAGTGGACATCCGCCCGATATGGATCGAAACCGACTGCCTGCCCGGCCCGCACGGCGCCGCCATATTCACCCGCGGCGAAACGCAGTCGCTGACAACCGTCACGCTGGGAACGAAAACGGATGAGAAAATCGTCGACGACGTACTGGTTCACGGCAAGGAACGCTTCCTGCTGCACTACAATTTTCCGCCCTTCGCCACCGGCGAAGCCAAGCCACAGCGCGGCGTCGGCCGTCGCGAAGTAGGCCACGGCAACCTCGCGCACCGCGCCCTCAAACGGATCATTCCGGAAAACTACCCCTATGTCATCCGCGTGATTTCCGACATTCTGGAATCCAACGGATCGTCTTCCATGGCCACTGTCTGTGCAGGAACGCTGGCGCTCAGAGATGCCGGCGTACAGATTCGCAAACCCGTTTCGGGCATTGCCATGGGACTGATTTCCGAAAACAGGGGAACCAATTACGCCATCCTGTCGGACATCCTGGGCGACGAAGACCACCTGGGTGATATGGACTTCAAGGTAACCGGCACCAGAGACGGCATCACCGCCACGCAAATGGACATTAAGGTTGACGGGCTTTCGTACGAAATACTCGAAAATGCCCTGGCTCAGGCCAGGGAAGGCCGCCTGCACATTCTGGATAAAATCATGGAGGCGCAGCCCGATACACGTCCCGACTTGAAACCCCACGCACCGCGTATCGAAGTCCTGACCATCGGCAAGGAATTTATCGGCGCCATCATTGGCCCGGGCGGGAAAATTGTCCAGGGCATCCAGGAAAAAACCGGCGCAACCATTTCCATCGACGAAATCGACGGTGTGGGCATTGTCGAAGTGTCCGGCGTGAACAAGGAATCAATCGACGCTGCCCTGAGAGCCATCCGCCTGATTGTGGCCGTTCCCGAAATCGGCGAAATCTACGACGGCAAAATCTCCTCCATCATGCCCTACGGCGCGTTTGTGGAGTTCATGCCCGGCAAGGACGGACTCCTGCACATCTCGGAGATGGACTGGAAACGGCTGGAGACGGTCGAGGAAACCGGCCTGAAGGAAGGCGATTCCATTACCGTCAAACTGGTAGATGTCGACCCGAAAACCGGCAAGTTTAAGCTCTCCCGCAAAGCGCTTCTTCCCAGACCGGAAGGGATGCAGGCCGACCGCTCGCAGCGTCCTCCGCGTCACGAAGGTAACAGGGGCGGCGGAAACTACAACCGGAGATAACTGCAATGAATATTTAAACAATTGAATTACTTATATAAATTATTTTGTCGTATGAAAAAGAGTGTGTTGACAGTCTGTATCGTCGTCCTGGCCGTGCATGCGCAGGCGCAGTGGAAACCGGTCGGCGACAAGTTGAAAACCTCCTGGGCCGAACAGGTAAGCCCGGAGAATGTATGGCCCGAATATCCGCGTCCGCAACTGGAACGAACGGCGTGGCTCAATCTGAACGGCGAATGGGAATATGCCATCCGCGACAGGGGACGGGCCGAACCGGCATCGTTCGACGGGAAGATTCTGGTGCCTTTTGCGGTTGAATCGTCCCTGTCGGGCGTGCAGAAAGCGGTGAACGAAAAACAGGAACTCTGGTACAGGCGAACCTTCAGCGTTCCCGCCGGCTGGAAAGGCAAGACGGTACAGTTGAATTTTGGCGCGGTAGACTGGAAGGCGGACGTCTTTGTGAACGACGTATTCATCGGCTCTCACCAGGGCGGATATACGCCGTTTTCATTTGATATCACGCCTTTCCTGAACGCCGCCGGCACGCAGAAACTGGTTGTGCGCGTATGGGATCCGACAGACAGAGGCTTCCAGCCGATCGGAAAGCAGACGCTTAAGCCGCAGGGCATCTGGTATACGGCCGTAACAGGCATCTGGCAGACGGTCTGGATTGAACCGGTAGCAGCCAGCCATGTCACTGCCGTGAAAGCCATTCCCGACATTGATGCGGAAGTCGTGGAAGTCACCGTGAACACGTCCGATTGCCGGAGCAATGACATTGTCGAGGTGAAACTGCTGGACGAGGGCAAGCCGGTTGCTTCGGGAAAGGGCCTGTCGGGGAAGGCGCTACGGTTGCCCGTAGCGTCGCCGAAACTGTGGAGTCCGGAATCTCCGTATCTGTATACGCTGAAAATAACAGTGTCCCGTGCCGGAAAGGTGACGGACGAAGTGACATCCTACACGGCCATGCGTAAAATATCGACGGCCCGCGACGCGCAGGGCATCATGCGCATGCAGCTGAACAACAGGAATTATTTCCATTATGGCCCGCTTGACCAGGGCTGGTGGCCCGATGGACTGTATACGGCTCCGACGGACGAAGCGCTGGTGTATGACATCCGGAAGACAAAAGATTTCGGTTTCAACATGATCCGCAAACACGTGAAAGTGGAGCCGGCGCGCTGGTATTACCACTGCGACAGGGAAGGTATTCTGGTATGGCAGGACATGCCGAGCGGCGACATAAGTGGCAGCCATGGGGCGCTGGAGCAATACAACGGCGGCTCGGACAAGAAACGCACGGAAGAATCCGTCGCCGATTACTATCAGGAGTGGCAGGAGATCATGGATATGTGCATTTCCAGTCCGTCGGTAGTAATCTGGGTACCGTTCAACGAATCATGGGGACAGTTTGACACGGAGAAAGTCGCCGCCCGCACCAAGGCATACGACCCCTCCCGGCTGGTCAATCCGGCCAGCGGTGGCAACCATCGTGCCTGTGGAGACATGCTGGACATACACCACTACTCGGCGCCGGAGATGTTTCTTTTCGATCCGCAACGGGTGAACGTGCTGGGTGAATACGGCGGCATCGGCTTGCCGGTCGCAGGCCATCTGTGGCAAAATGAGCGCAACTGGGGTTATGTCCAGTTCAAGAGCAGCGAGGAAGTGACTGCCGAATACGTGAAATATGCAAAGACATTGCAGGAATTAGTCAAACGCGGCTTCTCCGCAGCAGTCTACACGCAGACGACGGACGTGGAAAATGAAGTAAACGGCCTGATGACTTACGATCGTAAGGAAATCAAGGTCATCGAGCCGCAGGTGCGTGCCGCCAATCAGGCTGTCATCAACGAATTGAACAAATAAGCCAATCTTCGGCTGTATGAAATAAGGGCGAACCTGTGTGTTCGCCCTTATTTTTTATTTACCTGTCCCCCGGAAACAGAGCACGCCTTGTTACTGCAACGAAGCAGTTCTTCAGACAATTCTAAATTCCCTCATCCGCATCCGTTTCCAACTCCCGGTCTTCCGGTTCACTGAAATCCGTAAACTGTTCCAGTTCGCGGCGCTCCTTTTTAGTCGGGCGTCCCAAGCCGCGGGCACGGTCTGCAAAACCGGAGATTTTATTCATCTCCAGCAGTTCGTACTGATCCGGAGGAGTTATGTTTTCCAGATATAGGGGCACCCGTTTAGCGTCCATGCGGTTTTCGGTCAGCGCCAGCACCCTGAACGAAAATGTGACGGGCGGCCTGCGAATCTGTAGCACGTCACCCACCCTGATCATCCGCGAAGGTTTTACACTGACCCCGCCAATTGATATGCGGTTTTTCCTGCAAGCCTCCGCCGCCACTGTCCGCGTTTTAAAGATTCGCGTTGCCCACATCCATTTATCAATACGTACTTCGTTCATCAGCACTGTAATTTTTCGGGTTTATTTGTGATTGAACAGGTTCATCGTGATGTCCGCACCGGCCAGGCAAAAACTCTTTGCCATTTCGGCGGCCAGTTTAACCCGCTCGGGCAACTGTTCCAATTCTCCGGGCGTAAACAGGCTCAACACGTAATCGACCTGTCTGCCGCGTGGAAAGTCATTGCCGATACCGAAGCGCAGGCGGCAATAGCTGGACGTCTCCAGCAGTTCTTCGAGGTTGCGCAGGCCGTTGTGTCCGGCGTGACTGCCTTTCGGCTTCAAGCGTAACGAACCGAAGGGCAGCGAAAGATCGTCTGCCACAACCAGCAGCCCTTCGAGGGGGATATGCTCCTTTTGCAGCCAGTAGCGCACGGCATGGCCGCTCAGGTTCATAAACGTGTTCGGCTTCAAAAGAAGCAGTTCCGCATTTTTTACCCTCAGCCGGGCAACGGCGCCATAGCGCTCTTCCGCGAAGTTTGCGCCGGTCTCTTCGGCCAGTGCATTGACCACGCGGAAACCGATATTGTGGCGTGTACCCCAATATTCCGGCCCGATATTTCCCAGTCCTGCAATCAAATATTTCATACCGCAGTATTTTCGTGTCCTTTATTTCCGGACAGCGATTAAAAAAAGGAGGACAAGTCTTGCGACCGGTCCTCCATACGCCCTGTCATGAAAAAGTGTTCTGAAAAGTTGTATCAGGATGCCGTAGCGGCGCTTTCCTGGCCGCGGGCGGCACGCGTCAGTTTCACGGCGCACACGACGGCATTTTTTGCATTGACCAGTTCCAGGTCGGGATAACTCAAATCTCCTACCTTGATCACTTTACCCAGCCCCAGATTTTCCACATTCACAGTCAGGTTCTCCGGAATCTGGGCATACAGCGCCCTGACGCGCAACTTGCGTATTTCCAGATTCAACTTGCCACCAGCTTTTACACCTTCGGCATGACCTTCCAGAATAACCGGTACGGCCATGACAATCGGCTTGTCTTCAAAGACCTCCAGAAAGTCGATATGCAAAATGGCATCTGTTACCGGATGAAACTGTATATCCTTCAGGATAGCTTTCACGGTTCTGCTCCCGTTGAGCGTCAATTCCACCAGATAAATATACGGCGTGTAAATCAGATTCCGAACGTTTTCGTTCGTCACAACAAGGTCTGTGACAATGATGCCCTTGCCGTTTTCGATTTCCACTATTTTCTCCCCCGGATTCAATGTCCCCCCATACGGGAGTTCAACAGGCACCTGTCCATACAGAACAGCCGGGATTAAACCTTCCTTGCGAATGGCTTTGGTAGCCTTCTTTCCTGCAGCTTCCCTCGAAGCCGCTTCCAATTGAAACGTATTCATTTCCTTTCAAATTTGTGTTACTCAAAATTAGTTTTCGCTTCCTAACTTCCCATCACACGGCGACAAGTGTCTAAAAGCGGCGCAAAGATAAGGAAATATCTCTTACGGCGTTCGTCCCCGGCCGGGAAATTCAAAGTAATTTGCGGGGGTTATGCATTATTAACGGGCATATTTGTTTGCCTTCGAGAAGCGGTTATTAATAATTTTCCCTACCTTTGTCGCCGAAATTATTTACTTTTTAAAGACAAAAATATATGGATATTTCTCATATTGAGCATTTGGGTATCGCAGTGAAAAGCATTGATGCGCATCTGCCATATTATGAAAATGTGTTGGGTTTGAAATGTTACAGCATTGAGGAAGTGGCCGACCAGAAAGTAAAAACCGCCTTTTTTAGGGTTGGGCAGACGAAAATCGAACTGCTGGAGCCGACGGGCGAAGACAGTGCCATCGCAAAGTTTATAGAAAAAAGGGGCGAAGGTATTCATCATGTCGCCCTTGCCGTTCCATCCGTACAGGCGGCGCTCGATGAAGCCGCTTCCGGCGGTGTACAGTTGATTGACAAAGCACCGAGGGCCGGCGCCGAGGGCCTGAACATCGCTTTCCTGCATCCCAAATCGACGGGCGGCGTCCTGACCGAACTTTGTATGCCGGCAGAAAAATAACCGGAACTAAAAATGAATAATCAAATAAATAATCCTAATATAAATGAGTAATCAACTTGAAAAAGTGAGGGAACTGATTGCCTTGCGCGATCAGGCGCGGCTGGGTGGCGGCGAAAAAGCCAT
>JAIRXI010000265.1 GCA_031268395.1 Tannerella sp.
CCCCCCCTGCCGTGCTGTGCGTTAGCGGCGCCGCATGGCCGGGATTGGACGGGCGCCGCTGATGCGGCGCACCGATACGCGCCAATCATCCGTCCGTGCGCTGTCGCACACGGCTATAAACACACAGGCGCTACGCCCCTGGCGGGTAGGCATCCGTACATTACAAATCATGATTTGTTTATGCTTGCATAACATCAGTTAAGAGTTAAGAGCTGGGGTGGATTTGTGTGGGTATGGATTTGTGTGGGTATGCAGGCCTGTCTCCGGGTGGCGGGAGACAGGGCATAATATCGGTCAGGTATTTTCAGGCCGGTTTTTGAGAATGGCGGAGATCTCGTCGACGGAAAGATTGACCATGTCGGCGATGTCTTCTTTCAACATGCCTCTGTGTGCGCAGTTGAGAACGATTTGGACGGTCTTTTTGTGGGCGCCTTCTTCGCGGCCTTTTTCCAGGCCTTCCCTGCGACCTTTTTCCAGGCCTTTTTCCAGCCCCTTCTTTTCACCTTCTATCAGACCTTCCACGAGGCTGGCTCTGATGACGGACATTTCTGTCCGGATACTGTCCCAGTAGTTCTCATACAGGGCCAGCTCTTCAGGGGTGAAGGCGCCTTCCTCGCAGATGTCGGCGGCTTCGCGGATGGCTTCGTGCGCCAGCAGGTCATCGGGGACGGATGTTGCACCGTCTTCCGTTTCTTTCAGGAAGCGGAGCCAAAGGACGGCTGTCCGGCGATCTGACCATGTCTCCGCCGTGACCTTGGGAAGCTCGACCAGGATCAGCTCCATGCCTTCGATCACCTCGTCCGTGTTTTCACGGTTGACGAACTGGTAGCGGTGGTAAAATTCCGGCGTCACGCGATCGTAGGCCTCGTTCAGGATGCCCAGCGCGTATACCGGATGAAGGCGGATATAGTCCTCTTTGCGCCTCAGCTGCTGGACATACGTCTTCGAGGCGTTGAAGAGCATGCGACTCGGAAAGACGTTGCTCCATTCCATCTGCATCTCCACGATGAACTGGCGTCCGTAGTTGTCTCGACAGCGGACGTCGACGATCGAGAATTTCTTCGCCGGATTGTCCGGCACCAGCTCGTTGGATACATATTCGATGCTTTCGATCACCCGACCGGGTTCAAAGGGCATCAGCGCGTTCAGAAAGCTGATCAGCAGATCGGGGTGACTGCCGAAGATGCGTTTGAATACAAAATCGTTTTTCGGATCCAGGTAATGTGCCATATTACTTTGTTTTATGATTGGTGATTGTTTTACTTTCAGAAGCAAAGGTACATGAAATTTTTCAATTATGCGCAGGCAGATACATGACGGGGCATTTCAAATCGTCACAGTCGTCATATCCTACTTCCCAACGCCAACACCGCCACCGGCGCCGCCGGAAGAATTGCCTTCGTTCTTCTCCATATCATCGTTCGTAATGCCACGCTGCACCTTCTTGATCTGCTGCTTCATCTCCCCGAAACGATATGAAACGGAAACGGCGAAACGCCTCGACTGCTGGTAATTTTCAGTGCGGGAGTAAAATTGCTCCGTCCTGTCTTCGGAAATAAATTTCTGACGGTTTTCCGTCAGGCCCGAACCGCGGACGGAAAGCGTCAGTTTCTTGTCCAGGAAACTTTTGTTCAGGGAAACATTCGTGTAGTAGTATCCCGAATATTCCCCCTGCAGAGCGATCTGCGGCGACGAAAGACCGCCGTTGAACGACAGGGAAAAATCTTTCGGCAAATTAAACTGTATTCCGCCATGCATCCTCCCCATAAAACCGTTGTTGGAGAAATTCATTTCGTTGTTGGTACGAATGTCCCGGTATGCAGCCGACATGTTGGAATATATGCGCAACAGCTTGACGGGATTCCAGTTCACGTAAGCATCCAGGCGAGCGTCCTGCGTTTCGCCGATATTGTCGTATGTATCGTAGCTTGTACCCGCCGGATAATCGGGATGATTCAGCACCGTGTAGCGCTGGATGGAATTGCCCGTATAACCGTACGACAGCGTGGTATTCATGTTGAATTTCGGATGAAAATAATTGTAGTTCAAATTGAAATTATGCGATTTCACCGTCTCCAGGTTGGGATTTCCGGACGATATAAACTCCAGCGTTCTCATGTTGACATAAGGATTCAATTCGCTGATACCCGGACGCCTGATCCGCAGATTATATCCCAGGCGAAAGGTTTGCGTCGGCTTCAGACGGTAGGAAAGCGTTGCCGACGGCACCAGATTAAAGAATCCGGCATTGAAATTCCGGACGTCGTCCAGGGGATATTCCACTTTCAGAGAAGTCTGCTCCATGCGCAGGCCGGTTTTGAATCCCGTTTTTTCATGTTTCAGGCCATATCCCCCGTAGGCCGACAGAATATCCTGCCGGTGACGGAATACATCCAGCGCATCGTCGTACAGCGTATCCGCCAGCCACGTTTCCCGTCCGGAATCATACAGGCGGTGTCCGCTGTTGCTTTCGTTGAGGCGGATGATATATTTCACACCTCCTTCGAGCGTATGTATCTTCGCCAGAGGCACCGTATAATCCAGTTGAAACGTATGCTCTTTCATGCCCGCATCGGTATTTTGCTGTCGTCGACTGTCGGCATAGCTGCCTCCTCCTCCCGACAGATAGGCGATTCTGTTATCCATTTCGGAATCTCCGGGAGAAAAGCCGTACCGGTAAGACGCCGTGAACAGTTCGTCTTTTTTATTGAAACTGCGCTGATAATTGAGATTGATGTCCGTGCCGCCATAAGTCTGCATATAATCGAACTGCTGACGGTATTCATAAATAACCGTCCGTCCGGCATCATCCATGCGCGCCAGCGCATCTCCGGTAGCGTCTACGATTCCGCCGTAGCGATTGTACGAAAAACCGATCAGGTTGAACGTATCAATTTCGTAGCTCAATTCTCCGAATCCATACTGTCCGGTAACTTTGTATTCCTGGGTTGCGTTCGTGGTCAGGTAAGCAGGCGGAAGATAAGTCTCCCGGTAAGATGCCATGAAAGCATCGGGCGAAACAAATTTATAATAATTGTAATTGCCCGTAAAGCCGATTTTATTGTATTTTGACGTAAGATAAGCTCCCCCATTGTAACCACCCTGATGATCGAGGCCGGCATTGAGCGAAGCGGTATATCCGCCCAGCGGCTGCCGGTTGGTGATGATGTTGATGATGCCGCTCACGCCTTCCGCATCATATTTGGCGCCGGGATCGGTGATGATTTCGATGCTTTTCACCGTACTGGCGGGCATGCTTTTCAGGACTTGCGACGGGTTGTTGCTTATCAGGCTCGAAGGCTTGCCGTCCATATAGATTTTGAAACTTGCCGAGCCTTTCAGTTCTATTTTGTCTTCCGCGTCGACGGTAATCAGGGGAACTTTTTTCAGCATTTCCAGCACATTTTCCGTCCGCGAATCGGGGTCATCTTCGGCGCTGTATATTATCTTGTCCAAATCGACCTGTACCAGCGGTTTGTAGGCCGATACAACAACCTCCTGCAAGGTGTTTTGATCGGACAGCACGACGGCGCCCAGGTCGATAACCGGCTGTTCGCGCGTAGCGGCTACGGGAATAATTTTCCCCGCTTTCCCGGCGTAGCGGACATCAAGCAGATAATTCGCTTCACGGGTTAATTTCGCCTGAAATTTCCCGTCGGCATCGGTAGCCAGCGCCTTGACGGCTGTTGCGGGGGTTTTTTCTTCCGAAATCCTGATGGTCGCGTAGGGAAGTGTTTCGTTGGTGACTGAATCCCGGATTTCGCCCTTGACGGTAACTCCCGGAAACGTTTTGGCCTGTGCAGCCGAAGTAAATGGCACAAGACCGGATAACAGAGCAAAAAATGCTGCTTTCACTATACTCATAGGAATAAAATAAGGATTGATGAACGATTTCCCCGGCAAAAGTATGATTATTTATCTTTCTTACAAACAAAAAAACGGTAAAAATCAGGGCAAACGCA
>JAIRXI010000276.1 GCA_031268395.1 Tannerella sp.
TCGGTGCAGGTGTGCCGGTATGCCTTCTGGTACGGCACGGATCTGGCTTTCTGTGCGGCCGACCCGAACAACGGCTACCTGAACACGTATGCCGCCATGATGATTCCCACCATGGATGCGGTCAATACGAACTGGAACAACACCTACGCCATTGTCAACCGGGCCAACCTGGTGCTGACGCGGATCGAAGGCGCCGAGATACCGGCCGCCGACAAAAACGCGATGCGCGGCGAAGCGCTGTTTTTCCGCGCGTTCGGCTACCGGATTCTGGCCAACCTCTATGGCGGCGTACCGCTGATCACGGAAGAAATAACAAGTCCGCGTCGCGATTTCGTCCGGGCTTCCCGCCAGGAGACCTATACGCAGGCAAAAGACGATCTGGTGGAAGCCGTTTCGCTGCTTGCCAACATCGACGCGGTGAAGGACGGCAAGATCTCCCGCCAGGCGGCGCAGCATCTTTTGTCGGAAATCTACATTTCGCTGGGCGACTACGACAATGCCATCAGCGCGGCCACGGCCGTGATCGACTATCCGGCCGTGAAACTGATGACGGAGCGCTTCGGTACCAAACTCGACCAGCCGGGCGACGTCTATTTCGACCTCTTTAAAACGGGCAACGTCAACCGGGGAACGGGAAATACGGAAACGCTGTGGGCCTTGCAGTACGATCATCAGAATCCCGGCTCTACCGCTCACAATATGTGGCCATGGACGATAAATCCGGTTTACTCGCAGATCGCCATCACGGTAGACGGGGTGACGGCGACCGCCTTTGCCGGAAACACGGCCGAAAAGGGAGGCTTTAGCGTAGGCTGGTTCCAGCCTACCGAACACGCCCTGAACGGCATCTGGGAAGAAGGCGACATCCGCAACTCGGAATACAACATCGTGCGCGATATGCAGATTGATAATGAAGCCTCGCCCGCCTTCGGGAAATGGTTCGTCAAGGACGGCTATTCCGCACAAGTTGATCCCGTCAGGCTGTGGTATCCGTTTTTCCAGAAGGTGATAAGCGACGTCCCGGAAGAATACTACCTGCGCGACGCAAGCGGGAATCCGCTCCTGACGGCGTTCGGCGAACATTTAGTGACAAACGATGCCAACAGCATCTTCCACGAAATATATGTCTTCCGGCTGGCAGAAACGTATCTGCTGCGCGCCGAGGCTTATCTGGGGAAAAACAACCCGGGTGCCGCGGCAGCCGATATCAACGTGGTGCGGGCGCGTGCACAGGCGCCGCCGGCCAGCGCTTCCCAGGTGGACATTGACTACCTGCTGGACGAACGGCTGCGCGAGCTGACGTACGAAGAACTGCGCATGTGTACGCTCTGCCGGATGGGAAAACAGGTCGAACGGACGCGCAAATACAACTACACGCATGTCAGCAGTACCGGGCCGGCCGAATCGTCCGGGATGTCCATACAGGACTATCACAACCGCTGGCCGATCCCCTTCGCGGAGATCGAACGGAATATTGATGCCGTCATCGAACAGAATCCGGGATATACGAACTGATTAAAATTTTATGCGGATTACGCGGAGGCACGCGGTAATTTTCCGGCAACCTCCGTGTAGTCTGCTTTTATACTTCACGCGGGATATTTTTGTGCATTGAGAAGTAAGGCTCCTGCCTTACAGCAAGCCTGGAGGCTTGCTTTTAACCCGACGTAGCGAAAGACGCTACGCCAAGCGAGGGCGTCATTGCGGGAGATCGCAATGAAAAGCAATGCACATAACCATGTCGTGTGAAGTATAATGGAAAAAAAATTATACTTTTGTGCACATATAAAAAATGGCGTTTTGGAGATGTAAAATGGAAAGCGTACTTTTGTTGTCGGTGATTCGATAAAACAGCGGCATGATGAAGAGGGCTTCCGGATTTTTGACCGGCAGATGCGGCGCAGGTCTCCGCGTGGCGGACTGCGCGGGCGTCGTGCATCGGGAACAAACGGTTCCCGGATAGAGATAATGGAATTTATATGAAACCAGTTGACAGTCAATTTTAAAAAGAACAATAAACTCAAACATATATACATAGATAAAGAATGAAATACAGGATTAAAAAGAAGACAGTAACAGGCATTGCAATAGTTGCAATGCTAATGACCCGGGGAATATCCGCACAGGACACTCCCGAATGGGCAAGGGATTTGATTATCTGTGAAATTGCGACGCGCGGATTCACCTCTCCCGACGGTCCGGAAAGCGGCAATTTCAACAGCCTCCGCGAGAAACTGCCCTACCTTCAGGATCTGGGAATCACCGGCATCTGGTTGACGGGTACGAATCTGGGAGACCCGAAACACTTTTACAACATCTGGACGCAGTATGCCTGCGTCGACCCGTCAAAGCTGGATCCCTTGCTGGGTACGCCCGAAGAGTTCAGGGCGCTGACGGACGAGGCGCACCGGCGAGGCATAAAAATATTTATGGATGTGATTACGCACGGCGTGATGAACGACAGCCCGCTGATCGGGGAGCATCCCGAATGGTTCCGTGGCGGCAGCTGGGGTATGACCGATTTCGACTGGTTCGGCAATCATAAGGAGTTGGACGACTGGTGGGTCAAAACCTTTACGGACTGGGTGACGGACTATGGCGTGGACGGGTACCGGCTTGATGTCGGCATCTACCGTCCCGACCTCTGGAAACGCATCAAACGGAACGCCGCCGACGCCGGCCATCCGATCGTAGTCTTCAACGAGGCATGGACTTACAGCGAAGGCGCCGGCGACTTTCTGCAACGCATGACGACACTCTCCGATCAGCGAAAAGGCCCCGACATGAATGTAACGCTTCACCGTGATGTGGCGAAACATTACCGGCAGTTCGACCATTTCCGCATTGTCGAAGTAAGTATTCAGTATACGGATAAGAGCACGGATCAGGGCTATCTTGATATCAGGCCGTTTCTGGACGCTGCCATTTACGGGTATTACGACCCCGACCCGAAAGGCGTCCTGAAACTGACCCTGCTCAATTCGCCTGCTCCGCCGACCTCCGAAAAGCAGGAACCTCAACGCCTGCTCATCGAAGGAGTGAATCCCGGCAAGGTGATCCGGAACGTCGCCATCCGGCCGCTCGGATGGACGCTGCGCTACAATTACGGGATACAGGGATCGCTCCTCGCAGGGTTTACCGGCAGCACACGCTACGAAATGGAAATAACGCCCTTTGTCCCCGACCGGCTGCTCTATTCCACCCAGCTTTCGAGTCACGACGACGGCTGGGAAAGTTCCCCTCCGGACAAAAATCCGTATGTGGCGGAAGGCAGCCGCTCCATGTTCGGCTACAGTTTTCTGTTCACCCCCTCCATCCCGCTGTTTATGAGCGGCGAGGAGTTCAACGCCGACTACGTTTCGCTACCCTCCCAGACGCCCGACCTCTGGGGTAAAGGCGAGCGGGGTAAAGGCACCTGGCTCTACGGCTCGATGATCGACTGGGAACAGTTGAAACAGCCTTCCAAACGGGACATGCTCGACGACGTGAAGCGGATGATAGCGATTCGCAAAGCCGACGCCGATCTCTTCCATCCGGTCACCTCCGACCGTAAACCGCCGCTGAAGGCCGTCCCCCTGCAGGCGACAGGGATCGACAGGGATTCGATCCCCGTGCCGTATATGCTGTACGGCGACCGGAAAGCCATTGTCGTCTGCGGCAATACGACGGACCGGACGGTCAGAGGCTTCCTGAACATCTCGCTCGAAGGCACGCCGCTCGAAAAGGCGGAAAAACTCCGGGTCACCGACCTCTGGAACG
>JAIRXI010000356.1 GCA_031268395.1 Tannerella sp.
AACAAACTGCAACAGGTCAACCGTTTCACTGTCTCCGATTTCAGCTGCCAGCAGACCGATAAAGGAATTTAATTCGTCTACCGTACCATAGGCTTCCAGTCGCGGATGTGTTTTCGACACGCGCTTCCCGCCTGCCAGGGAGGTCATTCCCCTGTCCCCACCACCGGTATATAAAAAACTTTTCTTCATTTACTTATTTGATTGAATTGGAGGATTTAATATATTGTTCATGAAATATTCGACATAGTTAAACGGCACGTCCTTCATAAGCACCTGATGATTCCTGTCTGTCAGGTAAAGCGTCGGGAGGGTTCGCAACACGTAGAGTTCCTTTTCATAAATTTCGCCGTCACAGTCATAGCCGTTTATCCAT
Source organism: Tannerella sp. (assembly GCA_031268395.1). Classification (GTDB taxonomy): domain Bacteria; phylum Bacteroidota; class Bacteroidia; order Bacteroidales; family Tannerellaceae; genus Tannerella. Next base: position 374 of record JAIRXI010000356.1, read on the forward strand.
GAAGACGGCATTTCGGGGAGGTATTTTTTCCATGCGTCCACATCCTGACCGGGATAGATGGAAAGTACCGTCAGTCGTTTTCGCTTCTGCATCTCCGTAACTGCCTGCGAATTTTCTATCTGATTCGCAACCTCCCTGCAACTGCCGCAATCCAGGTTGTGAAACAGCACCAGAATGAAATCCGTTTTCAGGTCATAGAGCGACGACCTGGCGTTCGAGGCCAGCGCATAACGGATATTGGCGGCTTGTGTCGACGGACGGTTTTTCTGCAACTGCGACAGCAACTGTCCCGGTCGCACCTTGCGCGGTTCATTCAGCGTCTTCGACGCCACCATCTGTTCCAGCACGGGAATAAAAAATTCTTCATTCCGCAAGGGAGAATTGAGGTCAAAGAGATAGCGTTCCATCAGCGTGGAAATAAAAGCATACATGGCTTCATGTGCTTCCGCTTCTTCCATCACATGGGTAAGCCCCCGACAAATCACCCGGTAGGACGTATACGGAAGTATGGAAAGATAATTTGCCAGCGCCTGTTCGGTCACGCCGGCAGCGCTTCCCACGCCGGCAGTATCTGCAAAATTGAACAGGTCCCAGTAGTGCATGGCCAGGTATTCTGCGCGTGCCGCCGGGTCGGTATAAACGGTCGGCACCGTTACCATCGGAAACGTGCGTTTGGCCGGTTCCCGCGATTTGCCTGCGCAGCCCGACAATATCGTCAAGCCGAGGATCCATGCGGCATGGACAAAATACTTTTTCGTGTCTCGATTCATTGCTGTTGTTTTTAATGCCAAAAAGAGAGCAATAAGATTTTCTCTTATTGACTCTCTTTTTCACAGAATCTATTTTCATCAAACTAAATAACCATATCCATCATTTCATTTAGAACAGGTTTATTCTTCATCTGGATCCAGCGTGCTCCGTCTCTGGACTTCTTTTTTGGCCCTCGGCCGCACCCGCTCCAGCTCATTCAGGTTATACGCAGCTTCAGTCATGCCGGCCGCTTCAGCCTTTCGCAGGAATTTTTCCGCCGCATCGAAATTTCCCGTCAACGTATAGAACACACCGAGGCAGTTCGCATATTCGGGCGTATTCGTATTCTGCACCTTGTACAAGTATTCCTCCGCCAGTTCGGCATCGCCTTCCGACAGGGCCGCCGCCGCACCGTTCAGGTTGGCTATGTCGTCCTCGGGGAACTGGTTCCGCGCCGTAAGCAACGCCGCATTAAATTCGCGGCTACCTTTCCGGTACGAACTCGCCACATCATATATTTCTCTCTGACTAAGCTGTTTCGGCTTGTTTCGGATACGCTCCTTGCTTTCGTCAAGCGTAAAGTTGCGTACGGTAAATTCGATTTCGCAATCCACGCGTCGCAACTTCGGATAGAGGTCGCGGAAGATCTGGCGGTAAGGCTGACCGTTCGCAATCGCACGGATACGCTGTTCGCGTGCATCCAGATTGTACACCGTACTGATAATACGCAGGATTTCACCCTTATGCACCACCGGATAATCCGACAGCAAACTTACCAGACCTTCCCAGTCTTCTCCGCCCCGGCCGACCTGGAACAGATCCTGCGAGATGGTACTCATCCTGGTAAAGTACTTACGCATTGCCTGGGCACGTTTGAACGACAAATCATTGTTGAACGCTTCCGAACTTTCGGGCGAAGCATATCCCCGCATCTCCACTTTGGTTACGATCACGTCCGGATCGGTTGCAATGATGCTGATCATTTCATTGATCTTGTTCAACTCTCTGCGGTTGTTGCTGAAATTCGGATCAATAACGCTTTTGCCCCGCGGAAATTCGAGGTAAGCTCTTCCGATTTCCGAACGACGCTTTTTAGCTTCCGGCTGAGGTTCTATGTAACTGAATTTTGGATCTATGTTGATCTTGCGAACTTCCCTGTATACATTTTTATAGGCAATCATCCCTTCTGCCACGCCGCAACAGCCTGTAACCTCTTCCCGGAGGTTCATTTTGGCGCCGTCCATCCAATCCCTGTACGGAATGGAAATTTTATACGGGACAGTACCGCGTCTGCGGTATTTCTCTATCGTATAGACGGAAGACGTGATTTTTTTCTGATTTTTGGCAAATTCCACGGGTGGCTGACCGGCCAGTCTGTCGGCACGCAGATCGGCTTTGTAGCGGCGTCCGCCCTTGATAATGACTTTGGGCAATTCCAGTTCCTTCTTTCCGACCACGAGGATCGGCGTAAAAGTATGGCTTTCCGTACTGCCTATACGAATATTACTCATGTCAAAGATCATGTCAATCTTCAGGTTGGCGCCCTCCTGCACCATCTGTTTCGGCACAATTCGGATATGTTCCGGCCCGGACGGCTCTTGCTGTTTCTGCGCCGGTTGTTGTCTCTGCGCCGATTGTTCCCGTCGTTGTGCGTGCAAAGTAAAACACCCCGACAACAGGAACAGAATAAAGAAATGATATACAATTTTTCTTTTCATCATTTTTTTCTCCTTTTACTTTAAAATAAATATAGCTGAAATGCCCGCTTTCGTAGGCCCGAAATAATGCATAAAATTGCTTCCCTGCCGATCACTGCAAAGCGGACAGGGGGAGTATTTATCATATTTCAAATAGGCATATCCCGCACCCAGCGAAAATTCCAGACTAAACCGGTTACTCAGGATCCAGTGATAACCGTAGGACACGCCTGCGCCTGCCAGCCATCCTTCAAAACGTTGCCAGCGAATCCCCGTCCCATATTCCCATCTATCGGCCGGCTGGTCGGAGGGATATGTCACACCGATACTGTTCGGCAGGAAAGCCAGTCCCCCCACATTGAAACTTCCCGCATGAAGATGTGCACCGAAGAAATGGCCGTTAAACTTCTCGCATGTCCACCAGCGGATTTCCGGCTGGATCATCCAATGTTTGAACTTACCTTCCATTCTATCGGCCTCTCCATTTTCGTATTTCACTACATGCGTATTTGGAAAGACCCACGGATTGAGGTTCCCGCTGACGTCAAGCGTCCACTGGTCGCCCAACGCAAATTCCACGCCCAGGTTTATCGTCGTAGTAGCATCGTACAAAATGTTGCTTTTTACTACAAATCCCTGGCCATAAGTAGCTTTGACGCTTATTAAACATATTCCAAATAGCAATATCCACTTTCTCATATTCTTTTTTCATTAAAGATAGATAAAATCCGTTTTACAAAATACCTTTCCATAAATAAATCCAATGGATTCCTCAGGTATAACTAATTGCAAAGGTGAACATTTTCTATCATACAGCCAACTCTTTCCATGAAAAAAAATGTTCTGATATCATAAAATGGGGGATTATTGTACAAAACCCCCACTTTCGAGGACGAAACAATATGCTTTATGGACGTATTTTTGGCTATATTTTTATTTATGCACATACGTTTTGATTTTTATCAAAGGGATTTTTCCATACAGCCGGCCATTATTCCGAAAAATCTTATTCCGCAAAGTGCCCTCCTCCCAGAAATTCCCGCAACAACGACGTCGCAGGCAGTTCTTCCACCGGAATATACCTGAAATAACGCAGAAAACGCAATAAACGGTATGCTTCGGCGCTCTCGTCGTCCATCTCGCGGATTTCGCTCAGAATCGGCTCGGCAAATTTGCGCAGCACGGCCAATTCATATATCATGGCGCTGTTGAACGTGGTATCGGCATTTTCCTGATACGGAAAAACCCATTTTTCCTCACCCCCACGTATGCGAGGCCACATGGCAATCGTTTCTTTTGCTGAATAACCCCGCGAACGGTAATCGCGGACAATGCGCCGAAGCAGACGGTTGTCGGAGGCGGGAATCCAGTTGTGCCCGTCTAAAGAAATGGTTGTCAGGGCCGAAACGTATATCCGGAAAATGTTTTGAGACGGGATCTTCGCCGTAAGCTCGGGATTCAGTCCGTGAATGCCTTCCAACAGCAGAACGGAATTGGTCTTCATCCGCAATTTTTCTCCGCGATAAACGCGTTTTCCCGTTTCAAAATCAAAAGAAGGAATATCCACTTCCTCGCCGTCGATCAGTTTTTGCAAATCACTGTCGAAATAAGGCAGGTCGATGGCGTAGAGCGATTCGAAATCATAGGCGCCCTTTTCGTCCCTGGGCGTGTTTTCGCGGTCGAGATAATAATCGTCCAGTGAAATGCCGACAGGATGCAGCAGACTGGTTATCAACTGAATCTCCAGACGGCGGCAGAAAGTGGTTTTTCCGGAAGACGAAGGTCCGGCAATCAAAATCACACGCACGCCATCTTTGTAACGCCGGGCTATTTCTTCGGCAATATGAGCAATCTGTTTTTCCTGCATGGCTTCCGACACCATGACAATCTCCCGCGCAGCGCCGTTGTCGACCGCACGGTTCAGGTCGCCGACATAACTTATATTTAATGTTCGCTGGAAAACCAGATATTCCTTGTAGGCCAGGAACATTTTTTCCTGGAGAAACATTGCCGGCAATTGCATCGGGTCGTCCCGCCGCGGCACCCGCAACAGCATCCCGCCTTCATACGGAGTCAAGTCAAACAAGTGTATGTGACCCGACGAAGGAAGCAGGCATCCATAAAAATAATTAATGTAGCCATCCATCTCATAGCAGGACGTATATGCCATCCCGACCGTCTCGACAAGCAGGGCCTTATCGTTCATGCCGCATTTGCGGAACAGTCTGATGGCGTCGGACGTGCGGACGTGTTGCAGATGGAAAGGCCTGTCGGCGTCGACTATCTCCTCCATCCGTTGCCTGATCCTCTCGACATCCGCCTGCGAAAGCTGCCTGCCGTCTTCAAACATACAATAATACCCTTTGGAAATGGCATGTTCCAGATTGATTGCCTCCTCCGGAAAGACATCGTTAACGGCTTTCGTCAGGATGTAACACAGTGAACGGATATATGTCCGGTAACCGGCCGGATGCGTATAGTCTACAAATTCAATGTCCTTTGGAATCCAGCAACGATAATCCAGCCCTTCCACGCGCTGATTGACGCGCGCGCTCATCGGAGGATGGCGAAGCGGTGCTCCCACCCAGCCATAAATCTCAATTAACGACGAACCTTGCGGAACGGCTCTGTATGTGTTGTTATTCTTGCAATACACCAGAATCGTTTCGGAACGGAGAATCTTTATTTTTTCCATGCACTGTTTATTGGCATTCTGTTTTATCTCCATATCTCGGAGATTTTGTATACATTTGCCGGCAAAGTAACAAATTTATTTCATAATAAGGTACCTTATGAACTATTCTTTTTTGGATTTTCTAACGCTAGTCGGCGCGCTGGGGATGTTTCTCTATGGCATGAAGACGATGAGCGAAGGGCTGCAGAAAGTGGCCGGTAACCGCCTGCGGAATATCCTTTCCGCCATGACGACCAACCGATTTACGGGCGTATTGACCGGACTGATTATTACGGCAATCATCCAGTCGTCCAGTGCTACAACGGTGATGGTTGTCAGTTTTGTCAATGCGGGACTGCTCAATCTGGCACAGGCGATCGGCGTCATTATGGGCGCTAACGTGGGTACGACGGTGACGGCCTGGATCATTTCCCTCTTCGGTTTTAAGGTGGATATCAGCGCCTTCGCCCTGCCCCTGATCGCCGTGGGACTTCCGATGCTGTTCTCCAAAAAAAGCAACTGGATGTCGCTGGGCGAATTCATCATGGGATTCGCACTCCTGTTTTTGGGGCTGTATTACCTGAAAACTTCCGTCCCCGACCTGCAAAATCATCCGGAAGCGCTCTCATTCATACGGAACTATACCTCCATGGGATACGGTTCCGTACTGCTGTTCCTGCTGCTTGGAACCGTCCTGACCGTGATTGTGCAATCATCGAGCGCCACGGTCGCCATTACGCTGATTATGTGTGCGCAGGGATGGATTCCCTTTGAGATGGCTGCGGCTATGGTGCTGGGCGAAAACATCGGGACGACGATTACGGCCAATCTTGCCGCGCTCTCGGCCAATACATCGGCCAAGCGGGCTGCCATTGCACACCTGATGTTCAACATTTTCGGCGTTTGCTGGTGCATCCTGTTCTTTTATCCGTTTACCCAGCTGATCTCGCGGATTGTCACCCAGTTCGGGCCGGGAGACCCGCACGGGCTGAGCCATTTCCTCAACACGCTTGATCCGCAGACGGTCGAACTGATCACCTCCGACCAGCCCCTGAGCGATGCACGCCTGATCGCCCTTCAAAAACAGCTGCTTTCGCTGCAGGTGTCGGTTTCGTTCGGGTTGTCCCTGTTTCATACAATGTTCAATTTCTGCAACATCTGCATCATGATCTGGTTCGTGAAACTGTATGTCCGCATCTGTTCGGCGATCATTCCGGCGCAGGATGCAGCGGAAGGCGATTTCCAGCTGAAATATATTTCGACCGGCATCCTTTCGACTTCGGAACTGTCGCTGATGCAGGCAAGAAAGGAAATTGCCGTTTATGGCGACCGCACCGTGCGAATGTTCGGGATGGTGAAAAACCTCCTGTATGAGGAGAACGAGGAAAATTTCCTGCAACTGTTCAACAGAATCAAAAAATACGAAGAAATCAGCGACCGCATGGATATCGAAATTGCCAACTACCTGACCAAAGTACTGGAAGGGCGGTTGAGCGCAGAAGGAAAAGACAGCGTACGCATCATGCTGCGCGCCGATTCCGAAATCGAAAGTATTGCCGACGCCTGCTACAACATGGCGCGCACCGTCAAACGCCGGAACGACGCAAAATCAAGTTTCACGGAGGGACAGCTCCGCCACATCGAACACATGATCCGCCTTGTCGAAGAGGCCCTGGCCCACATGAGCCTCATCCTGCACAAACAGCATACTTCCCAGAACGACATCGCCTATACCTATAACATGGAGAATGAAATCAACGCATATCGCGACCTGCTGAAAAGCAAAAGCATCGAAAGTATTGACGGAAAGGAATACAAATATGCCGATACCGTATATTACATGGATCTTGTCGCCGAATGTGAAAAGTTGGGCGACTATGTGCTGAACGTGGTGCAGGCGATTGTGGAGAAAAAATACAATGCGTACTGATTTGGGAAAAGGCGGTGTCAGGTACCGGATTTTATTGAGGAACTGAAGTCTGTGAATGCGCCTATTTATGTAAATATCCCTGATATACTTCCCGCCGGGTAAAACGGTGAAATACCGAAGAAGGCATCCCTGTCGCCGCTTTAACCCAACCCTGACAGGTCTTTGATCTGTCAGGGTTTCTGCCCTTTTATGCCGCGCTCAGTATCTATCCGGCACGGTTGTTTTTTTGAAAAGTATCCCTCCACCGCTGCGACCGGGAGCCTTTGCCTACGCTTTTCCCTGATGCAAAAAAATGTTTCACACATGGGCGGGAATGACTTTTTTTTGTTCGTTTGC
>JAIRXI010000158.1 GCA_031268395.1 Tannerella sp.
CGACAAAACCGTTTTCCCCTTTTCAACCGTACAGCCCTTTAGCCTAACTGATCAGGCCCCAGTTGATCTTCCGGTCGAAAAGCGTGTTCAGGCGTTCGCGGAGAAGGCGGTTCCGGGACTGTTCCAGTCGGGGATCTCCGTTCAGCACCTGTTCGGCGAGGTCACGGGCAAACTGGAGTATCTGGCCGTCGGCTGTCAGGCTGGCGATTTTCAGCGACAGTCCGATGCCGCTCTGCTGCGTCCCTTCCAAGTCGCCGTGACCGCGCATGCGCATATCCGCTTCCGCAATCTCGAAGCCATCATTGCTTTGCACCATAATCTCCAGCCGCTTCTGCATCTCTCCGCTCAATTTGGGCGAAGTGACCAGCACGCAGAACGACTGGTCGGCGCCCCGCCCGACGCGCCCCCGCAACTGGTGCAGCTGGGACAGTCCGAAGCGCTCGGCGCTCTCGATCACCATCACCGACGCATTCGGCACGTTCACACCTACTTCGATCACCGTCGTTGCCACCAGGATCTGCACCTCGCCGGACTCAAACCGCTGCATCGCGGCGTCCTTTTCCTTCGGCTTCATTTTGCCGTGGACCATGCTGACCGTATATTCCGGAAATACTTCGCGGAAGACCTCGAAGCCTTCTTCCAGGTTCTTGTAGTCCATCGTTTCGCTTTCCTCGATCAGGGGGTAGACGACGTAGACCTGCCGGCCTTTGCCGATTTCGCCGCGCAGAAAGGCATAGAGTTTCGCTCTCCCGGTGTCGAAGCGGTGCACGGTTTTGACCGGTTTGCGGCCGGGCGGCAGTTCGTCGATCACCGAAACGTCCAGATCGCCGTAGAGCGTCATGGCCAGCGTGCGCGGGATCGGCGTGGCCGACATGATCAGCACGTGGGGCGGCGTCGGGTTTTTTGCCCACAGCCTTGAACGCTGCGCCACGCCGAAACGGTGCTGTTCGTCGATCACCGCCAGTCCCAGCGATGCAAATGCGACCGTGTCCTCAATCAGGGCATGTGTCCCGACCAGGATATGCACCTCTCCACCGGCCACGGCCGGCAGTATTACGTTCCGCTCCTTCCGGTTCGTGGAGCCGGTCAGCAGGGCGACACGGACGGGCAGGTCGCCCAGGAAGTCCTTCAACGTCCGGTAATGCTGCTGCGCCAGGATTTCGGTCGGCGCCATCAGGCATGACTGGTAATGATTGTCGGCGGCCAGCAGCATGGCCATCAGGGCAACGAGTGTTTTGCCGCTGCCCACGTCGCCCTGTAGCAGGCGGTTCATCTGCCGTCCGCTGCCCATGTCGGCGCGCATCTCGCGGATCACCCGCTTCTGCGCGCCCGTCAGCTCAAAGGGCAGGTATTTTTCATAAAAGGAATGAAACAGCGTGCCGACCGTGCCGAAAACGTGCCCTTTCAAGGCCTGCTGCCGGCTGCGCGCCGAGAGGAGGATATGCAGCTGGATAAAAAACAGTTCGTCGAACTTCAGGCGCAGCTGCGCCTTGCCGAGCATCTCCGCCGACTCCGGGAAATGGATATTCCGCATCGCCTCCGACAGGGAAATCATGCGGATCTGTTCCTTCAGGTACGGCGGGAGCGTCTCAGGTATCTCCCAGTGGAGGATTGAGAGCAGCGCATACTGCATCTGCTGGATGGCACGGGAATGCAGGAACACCTTTTTCATCCCTTCCGTAGTGTTGTAGAACGGCATCAGGCCTTTTGTCACCTGCTGCACCTCTTCCGGCAGGTCGATGTCCGGATGCACCAGGTTATAACTTTTTCCAAACTCAACCGGTCTGCCGAAAACGACGTATTCCCGGCCCGTCCCGTATTTTTCCGTGATGTATTTCAGCCCCTTGAACCAGACCAGGTCAATCTCTCCGCTCCCGTCCGAGAATCGGGCGATCAGGCGTTTCGTTTTCTTTTCGCCGACCATGTCGAAGCGCAGGATGCGGCCTTTCAGCTGGATGTAGGGTATCCCGCCGTTCACCTCGCTCACCCGGTAGAAGCGGCTGCGGTCGACGTACCGGTAGGGGAAATAATACAGCAGGTCTTCGCGGGAGACGATGTTTGCCTCCTGCGCCAGCACGGACGCTTTGACCGGACCGACGCCCGGCAGGTACATGACAGACTGGTGATAAGGGTCTTCCACAGGCGGTCAGCGATCCAGCCATTTTTCGGCGGCAAGCAGGTCTGCCGGCGTCGTGATCTTGATATTTTCCGGATTGCCGGGCACCAGGCAGATGTCTCTTCCGGCGGCTTCCACCACCGAAGCGTCGTCGGTGAAGAGGGGCGAATAGGGTTGCCGGTAGGCCTCCTCCAGCCAGTCGCGGCGGAACACCTGCGGCGTCTGAGCCAGGCGGTAGCGCGTGCGGTCGACCGCGCGGCTGCGCTCCCCGTCACATTCGCGCAGCGACTCGGCAACCGGAACGGCCGGCAACGCCGCGCCATGCCGCACCGCGCCGCGAAAGCAGGCTTCGATGACTTCGGGCGCGACAAGCGGACGCACGCCGTCGTGCACCCCCACCCAGTCGCAGCCATCCACCGCTGCCAGGGCGTTACGCACGGAATGAAAGCGCGTTTCGCCTCCTGGCGTCACCCGGTGAGGCACGCGCCAGTCCAGTTCCCGGCACAGCATCTCCCAGTACGGCCGGTGCATCTCGGGGAGCGCCAGCATCAGCCGCGCATCCGCATTCCAGCGGTGAAAGACCTCCAGCGTGTGCATCAGCAGTGGTTTGCCACAGAGTGGCAGGAACTGTTTCGGCAAACGGCTCCCCATCCGCACACCCCGTCCGCCGGCCACTATGATGACCGCGCATTTCATGCCAGGTCCTCCAGCATTTTCCGTATTTCCCCGTCGGCCACGGACAGTTTTTCCCTGCAATACCCGATCAGCCGGCTGGCCTCCTGCACGCTGTCGAACAGTGAGTCCACATCCGACGTATTCTTTTCCATTTCCGCTACAAGCGTCCGGAGACGTTGCAGGGATTCGGTGTATGTCATTTCCTTTTCCACTTTGATGATTTTCTGCAAAGGTATAAAGTTTCGCCGGATCTGAACGCAAAAGAGGCCGGGGCCATTCCACGGACGTGACCGGCTGTCCGGACTGTTTCAGCAAGCATTTGTTGAGAATGGAGAGGGTGGTGCACCGTCTTCCCGGCAGCCGTTATCTGCGGCCGAAATAATCGTAGCGTATGATTTTGTCCGATACGGTCCAGGCCTCCCCGATATGCCGGATCTCTTCGCCGGAGATGTTTGCCGTATCACCGTACACTTTGTTATGCGCGTCGACGGCCAGCCCTTTTTTCCGGGGATCCAGGATGCTCCGCCCGAGGCCCTGCCACGCATAATCCGTCAAGCCGGACAGTTCCAGCAATGTAGGGTAGATGTCGATCTGGCCCATCACCTTTTCGTAGCGCATGCACGTGGCGGATGAATCGAAAACGCCTCCCTGCCGCACCGCCGGCGGGACATTCAGCAGGATAAACGGGATAAAGGGCGCTTCCGAAACGACGCCGCGTCCGGCCCTGCTGCAGCACAGTTCGTTCCGCATGTTGACAAGCCCTTCGTGGTCGCCCGCAATCGCAATCAGGGTATTGTCGAATCCCGGAGCGGAGCGTATCGCTTCCACAAACCGGCCCAGTGCGCGGTCGGTATAACGGGCCGCCGTCATGTAGTCGCACATCACGGAGGGTATGTCGTCGGAGAAATGCACCTCTTTCAGGTGGTCGGGAAGGGCAAACGGGAAATGTCCCGAATAGGTTACGATCTGCAGCAGGCTGGCGCCGCCCTTCCAGACCTCGCCGGCGTTAATCTTTGCCGCGCACTGCCTCAGCAGGGACGCGTCTCCCAGCTGGTGGCGATAATGCGGCCCGACAGGCTCGTCCTGTGTGAAGCCGCTTTTGGACACCAGGCTGTCATAGCCGAACGCGGGCGCGATCACACTTTGATTCCACACCGCCGGCTTGTCTGCCGTGAGCGTACAGGCGAAGACGTTCCCGTACTTTTCCTCCATCGCTTTTGCCAGCGAGGGATAAGAGGCATGAGGATACTTCAGGCTGTAAACGCCGATGTCGACGGGCAGCAGCCCGGTGTTGAATATCAACTGGGCGTCTATGGAACGGCCACCCTTCACCTGCGAGAGCACGCGGGGCGCATAGAGCGCTGTCGAATCGCGCAGCAGGCGGTTCAGGCAGGGCGTTATCTCCTGTCCTTCGACCGTCCGTTCCAGCACCCAGCTTTCGAGAGATTCGGCAAGAATGATGATGCAGTTCATGCGGCTCTCCGGCTGACAGGCCGGCTGCCCGGACGCGGTCTGCCGGTCGAGCCACCCGGCTATGTGCCGGCCAATGTCGGGCGTGTAAATTTCCCTGTCGCGTATGTAATCGTAGTAAACGGATCCCACAATGGTGTAAAGAGGCGTTCCGCACGTGTGCGTGTATGAATCCTGCAGCGATTCGTACGATTTTTTGAATCCTCCTTTTGCGTGCAGCAGTATGCCGGCCAACAGCGCGACGGTCATCACGGACAGCAGGTAACGCCCGCAGTCGGCAAGCCTGCCGGGCATCGTCTGCCGGGCGTCTGCCGGACGGCGCAGCTGTGCAGGAGGAAATCCGGACCGGAGGGTAACCGCCGGCAAGGAGGACGGACGGAATGAGTTCCATTTTCTAAGGATAGCGGTGCACAAACCCATGCGGTGCGAAGTACCGTGCAAAAAAACAGCGGCCAGCGTCGATAGCGGAAACAGGAGGTCGCCCCAGTACAGCGAGCCGCTTATGCTGCCTGTAAAATCGCGCATGTTGCCGACAAGCCCGTAACTGCTCAGGGGGATGGCTGTATAATAGGTGCGGAAATAAACCAGGTTCGACACGAGCAGCAGTCCGAGCGCCACGTCCACAATCCACAGGAGAGACGCTTTGCGGAAAAGGACGAAAGGCGCCAGGAGAACGAGCGCGAACAGCAGTCCGAATACGTACAGTTCCGCATACGAAAACGGCCGGAACGTGGAAATGGCGCACCAGCTGACGTTAAACCAGAGTATCTTGAAAAGAAACAGCAGGAAAAACAGAAGAAATGTACCCCGTATCTCTCTGCACGGGAAAAAACAGGCAATCACCCTGTGAAATATACTGCTCATAAAAACGCGTCCGAATCATTTTTTTTACGGGCACAAAAGTAGGGAAATTATCCCAGAACGCCTAAGAAACATGTTGGACGGGTGCATTTCAAAAGGTCGTTTTTCAGCCCTGTGCCCGTCATTGCGGCCAGCGCACGACCATTGGCCGCCGGCAGGCAACGGAGGCTTTTCAAAAAAGAGTTGCCCGACGGCTGTCGATAACAAAAAAAACAGTTACTTTGCCGTTCGAATCCAAATATGGCATCTATGCAAATGCATCATTTCACTTATCCGAAGGAACGTATCCGCCTGGGGGTACTGTCTTTTTTCCTTATGCAGGGACTGTGTTTCTCTACATGGGCCAGCCGCATCCCCGACATCAAGGCGGTTTTTGCGGCAGACGACATTTTATTCTGGAGCTGGATCCTGTTTTTAATTCCCGTCGGGAAGTTTGTCGCCATTCCGCTGGCCGGCCTGCTGGTTTCCCGCCTGGGGAGCCGCATCATGGTACAGGTCAGTGTGCTGGGATATGCCGCCGCCCTGTTTGCCATTGGCGCAGCGTCGAATGTGTATGTGCTGGGTGGCTGCCTGTTCGGATTCGGAATATGCTGGAATTTGTGCGACATCTCGCTGAATACGCAGGGTATCGGCATCGAACGGCTGACGGGCCGGCCGGTTATGGCTACGTTTCACGGCGGCTGGAGTCTGGCGGCCTGCGCAGGTGCGCTGTCTGGCTTTCTGATGATTTTGTGGGGCGTCCCGGTGTCCTGGCATTTTTCGCTTGTTGCGGCGGTGATAGCCCTGAGTACGCTTTTCGGACGGAAATGGTTGCAGGAAGATGTCGAACCGGCTCCGGTACAGGCCGACGGAGAAGAAAGAAAAGACGCTCCGGCGCTGCTCAGTTTTGTCCGCAAGCCGGAACGGCTGCTGCTTGAACTGGGCCTTGTCAGTTTGTTTGCCCTGATTGTGGAGAGCGCCATGTTCGACTGGAGCGGCGTTTATTTCAAGTCGGTCATTCACGCGCCGGATTCGCTCCAGGTCGGCTTTCTGACGTTTATGGTCATGATGACCGCCGGGCGTTTCCTGACGGGCTGGGCCTACGGCAAACTGGGCAAACAAAAAGTATTGCAGCTGGGCGGTTTCCTTATCTTCTGCGGTTTTCTCATCTCGGCCCTGCCGGACGGAGTGGCGACTTCCATGACGGCGAAAGTCGCGGTCATTTCTTCGGGCTTTATGCTGGTGGGCCTGGGCATCTCCTGCATGGTGCCAACGGTCTACAGCTTGGTGGGCGCCAAGTCCGGGACGCCGGTCGGTATTGCACTGACGATTTTGTCGAGCATCGCCTTTGTGGGGTCCCTGATCGCTCCGCCGCTGATAGGGCTGGTGTCCGACATGTTCAGCCTGCGACACGCCTACATGCTCGTCGGCCTGCTGGGGCTTTGCATCCTGCTGATGGCCACTTTCCGCAGGGCCTTTAAAAACTGAACGGCGATGACGGCCGAACAGAACATCTGGCTCCCCTTTCTGCTGAGCCTGTTTGCCGGGCTGGCCACCGTGGTCGGCAGCCTGATTGCCTTTCTGTCCAGCCGTACCAACCGGCGGCTGCTTTCCTTTTCCCTGGGACTGTCTGCCGGAGTGATGATTTATGTCTCTTTTGTGGAATTGCTGGCCGAAGCACAGCGGACGCTGACGGAGGTGGCCGGCCGCAAACCGGGCCTGTGGATGGCCACGGCCTGTTTCTTCGGCGGGATTCTGCTAATCGGCATCATCGACAAACTGGTACCGTCGTTCGAGAACCCGCACGAAGCAAGGGCGCTGGAAGACATGCAGGCCGCGCCGTCGAAAGAGAAAAAACTGATGCGGATGGGCGTGATGACGTCGCTGGCTATTGCCATTCACAACTTTCCGGAAGGGGTGGCCACCTTTATGGCGGCGCTCGAAAATCCGACGCTGGGGATTGCCATCGCGGCAGCCATTGCCATACACAATATCCCGGAAGGAATCGCCGTGTCCATACCGGTATTCTATGCCACCGGCGACCGGAAAAAGGCTTTCTGGTTCTCTTTCTTTTCGGGCATAGTCGAACCCGTCGGCGCCATCATCGCCTACCTCTTCCTGATGCCCTTCATGTCGCCGGCCCTGATGGGCTGCGTTTTTGCAGTCGTAGCCGGCATCATGGTTTTCATCTCGCTGGACGAACTCCTGCCCGCCGCCCACGAATATGGCGAACATCACGTCGCCATCTACGGACTGGTCATGGGAATGGGGATCATGGCCGTCAGTCTGGGACTGCTTTAGTACCTTATTAGAAAATCGGATACCGTCATTGTTCATCGTTCATCTCATATACGACCGCAAAATGAGGTAATGAGGTCTGTCGGTGTGGTGTATTCCACAGCTACTGAGGTTGTTTTGTTATTAAAATGAGGTGGAAATGAGGTTGTTGTCGATTACCTGAAGGCTGTTTTGGTTCCGGCTTGTCCGGGTCAGGTGTCAACGATCGATGGACGGGGCGCATGGCAGACTGTTTACAAAACCGTCCCGCGCGGAGTATAAGAAAGAAAAAAAACGGTATACGGCGAGGACTTTGCAGTATACTGCGCATACCTCGCGGTATACCGCGCAAACTTTGCGGTATACCACGCAAACTTTGTAGTATACCGCGCAAACTTTGTGGTATACCGCACAAACTTTGTGGTATACCGCGCAAACCTTGCGGTATACCGCGCAAACTTTGTAGTATACCGCGCAAACCTTGCGGTATACCGCGCAAGTCCTGGCGTATACCGCAAAGTCCATACAGCTGCCGCCCGGTTCCGCGTTTCCGCGGGCGGGAAAGCCGGCGGAGGGAACGCCGGACAGCACGCCGACGGGACATACGCAAACCGCAACACCGGTCCGGCCAGCGGGCAGAAATCATTTTCTCTCCCTAAAAGCGTATTCTGCGAACTTTTTCACGTACATTTGCGGCGCAAAACGGAAAAAACGAAATTTATGTCAGTTGCAATAACATCCGACAGTACGTCCCGGAAGGTGACGACGCACCGGCTGATGGAAATGAAACAGCGCGGCGAGAAGATCTCCATGCTCACGGCCTACGACTATTCGATGGCAAAAATCATCGACCGGGCAGGCATGGACGTGATCCTGGTCGGCGATTCGGCGTCGAACGTGATGGCGGGAAACGTGACCACGCTCCCCATTACGCTCGACCAGATGATTTACCACGGCAAATCGGTCGTGAAAGCCGTCAAGCGTGCGCTCGTCGTTGTGGATCTGCCTTTCGGCACCTATCAGGGCAACTCGAAGGAAGCGCTCAGCTCGGCCATCCGCGTGATGAAGGAGACACACGCCGACTGCATCAAGATGGAGGGCGGCGCGGAAATACGCGAATCCATCGAACGCGTCCTGTGCGCAGGCATCCCCATCATGGGGCATCTGGGACTTACGCCGCAGTCCATCAATAAATTCGGCACCTACGCCGTGCGCGCCCGCGGCGAAGTCGAGGCGAACAAACTGATCGACGACGCGCATCTGCTCGAAGAACTGGGCTGTTTCGGCATCGTGCTGGAAAAGATTCCCGCCATGCTGACAAAGCAGGTTTCCGAAGCGCTGACCATCCCGACCGTCAGCATCGGCGCGGGACGGTATGCCGACGGACAAGTGCTCGTGATGCACGACATGCTGGGCATCAACCAGGAGTTTTCGCCCCGCTTCCTCCGACGCTATGCCGACCTCGGCACGGTGATCACAAAAGCAGTACAGGCATACATCGAAGACGTCAAAAACGGCGACTTCCCCAACGAAAAAGAACAGTACTGAAATCAGCAAACCTTTGAACCCTGAATGGATATGGCAAAAGAACTGAAAGAGCTTACGCCGAGAAGTGAAAACTACTCGCAATGGTATCAGGACCTGGTGATCAAGGCCGACCTGGCCGAAAACTCGGCTGTGCGCGGATGCATGGTTATCAAGCCTTACGGATACGCTGTCTGGGAAAAAATGCAGCGCGTGCTGGACGACATGTTCAAGGAAACCGGCCACCGGAACGCATACTTCCCGCTGCTGATACCCAAGTCGTTTCTGAGTCGCGAGGCCGCCCACGTGGAAGGCTTTGCGAAAGAGTGTGCCGTGGTGACTCACTACCGGCTGAAAAATGCGGCGGACGGCAGCGGCGTGGTAGTCGACCCGGCCGCCCGGCTGGAGGAAGAACTCATCATCCGCCCGACGTCCGAAACCATCATCTGGAACACGTACCGCAGCTGGATCCATTCCTACCGCGACCTGCCGCTCCTGATCAACCAGTGGGCCAACGTGATGCGGTGGGAAATGCGGACGCGGCTCTTCCTGCGGACCGCCGAATTTCTCTGGCAGGAAGGCCACACCGCCCACGCCACGCAAGCGGAAGCCGAAGAGGAAACCCTCCGGATGTTGAACGTGTATGCCACGTTTGCCGAGCAATACATGGCCCTTCCCGTGATCAGGGGCATCAAGACGGCGAGCGAACGCTTTGCCGGGGCGCAGGAGACCTTCTGCATCGAGGCCATGATGCAGGACGGCAAGGCGCTGCAGGCGGGGACATCGCATTTTCTCGGACAGAATTTCGGGAAAGTGTTCGACGTGACCTTCATCGACCGGGAAGGAAAAACGGAGTATGCGTGGGCCACGTCATGGGGCGTTTCTACCCGCCTGATTGGGGCGCTCATCATGGCACATTCCGACGATAACGGGCTGGTACTGCCGCCACTGCTTGCTCCCATACAGGTCGTTATCGTCCCGATATACCGCTCCGGGGAACAGCTGGCGCAGATCGGCGAAAAGGTCGCCGTCATCGTCGAAAAACTGAAAGCGCTGGGGATCACGGTAACATACGACGATGCCGACAACCGGAAACCGGGCTGGAAGTTTGCCGAATATGAACTGAAAGGCGTCCCCGTGCGCCTGGCAATGGGCGGACGCGACCTCGAAAACAGCACCGTCGAAGTCATGCGCCGCGATACGCTCGAAAAAGAAACCGTCCCGTGCGAAGGCATTGAGACCCGCGTGCAGCAACTGCTCGGCGAAATACAGCAGAATATCTTCAAAAAGGCGCTCGACCTGCGCGAAACCCGCACCATAGAGGTGGATACCTGCGACGAATTTAAGGTCAGGATCGAAGAAGGCCGTTTCATCATGGCACACTGGGACGGCACGGCGGAAACGGAAGAACGCATCAAAAACGAAACAAAGGCAACCATCCGCTGCATTCCGCTGGAAGGCGACCGGACGGAGGGCCGGTGCATGGTGACCGGCAAGCCGTCGCCGCAACGCGTCCTGTTTGCCAGAGCCTATTAAAAAGAAAACCGATATGTTACGAATAGCCATCCAGTCCAAAGGCCGTCTGTATGACGAGACCATGACACTGCTCGAAGAATCGGGCATCCGGCTGAACAAATCCAGACGCACGCTGCTGCAATCTGCCGTAGATTTTCCGGTCGAGGTACTGTTTCTGCGCGACGACGACATCCCGCAGTCGGTCGCCAATGGCGTGGCGGATGCCGGCATCGTGGGCGAAAACGAATATGTAGAGAAAGGGCAGGAAGCGGAACTGATCAGGCGACTGGGATTCAGCCGGTGCCGGCTCTCGCTTGCCATTCCGAAAGAGGCTGCATACGAAGGCCTGGAGTGGTTCGAGGGGAAGACCGTAGCGACCTCCTATCCGGTCATTCTGAATCGTTTCCTGGAGGAAAAAGGCATCCATGCCGCGCTGCACGAGATTTCCGGTTCGGTCGAGATTGCGCCGGGCATCGGACTGGCGGATGCGATTTTCGACATCGTCAGTTCAGGCAGCACGCTTGTCGGTAACCAGCTGAAAGAAGTAGAAGTAGTGATGAAAAGCGAGGCGTTGCTGATAGCCAGCAGGTCGTTGACGGCCGGGAAGCGGGAAGTGCTGGACAAGATGCTGTTCCGCTTTGCCGCCGTCCAGGAAGCCGCAGGCAGGAAATACGTGCTGCTGAACGCGCCCAGGACGCAACTGGCGGAAATCACGAAACTGCTGCCCGGCATGAAAAGTCCGACCGTCACACCGCTGGCCGACGAAGGCTGGGTTTCGGTGCAGTCCGTAATTACGGAAACACATTTCTGGGAAATCATCGGCCAGTTGAAAACCCTTGGCGCCGAAGGGATCCTGGTGATTCCCATCGAAAAAATGATACGCTGACCCATACTTCGCGCGGCTCAAAACGGGAGGAATGAACCCTCCGGCAAACCTTATTATACTTCACGCGGCATCGTTTTGTGCATAGCCATTCTTATCGAAGCATAGAAAATTCAGCGTCAGAAGCGCCTTACAATGTTCAATCAAATACAAAGCAAAAATGGGAAATCACCTTGCTATCCGAGTTTCTTTTATGCCGGTTCCGGGAATTTCCACGGATTGCGGTATGTCGGTCGGATATATGCGTCGGCTTCGGTTACATTAAATGTATGTGCTCGATCGTCGTATACCAAAGCCCCAGCGCCTGTCCGCACGCCGATATTTCCGATATGCGCATATTTGGCGCAAAGGCTGCCGTTCTCTACGGGACACGCTGTCTCGGGATTGCGCGTCTTCACACATTCCAGAAAGT
>JAIRXI010000377.1 GCA_031268395.1 Tannerella sp.
GAAGGCGGCGCGGAATTTTTCGTGGCCGCCTTCCGTCGCCGCTGCGGATTTCCGGTACAGGGCGAGCGCTCCCCTGATGTTCTGCAGGCGCCGTCGGCCGCCGCGCCGATTCCGGTTCCGGATTTGCGCACGAAGAAGGATACAGAGACGCTCGCGGCGAGGATGGTTTCTTTAGCTATAACCAAGTTTATCGGGATAATTAGATTTTTAGAACAAATTTATTACCTTTGCCCGATAATTTATTTAGACATATCTAATAATTTACCGAATATGTTCGAGCGACTTATATTACAGGAGATTAACCGCAGGGTATCCGAAAGTAGAAAATTTATACAGGTACTGGTCGGACCGCGTCAGGTAGGCAAAACGACCTTGATAAAACAATTAGTTCGAAAAACGGATATACCTTATCATTTTGTAACGGCGGACGATTTATATGCCGCTGATACAACCTGGCTCAGGCGCGAGTGGGGGAATGCCCGTCTCCAAATGCAGCAAAGCGATAGGAAGGAAATACTTTTCATTGCAGATGAAGTACAAAAAGTACCAAACTGGAGTGAGACCGTGAAAAAGGAATGGGATAACGATTCATTTTCCGATACCAATGTGAAGGTTATATTGTTGGGTTCGTCACGGCTTCTTATTCAAAAAGGACTTACAGAGTCGCTTGCCGGGCGATATGAACTTATGAATGTTACCCATTGGTCTTTTGATGAAATGCGTGACGCTTTCGGATGGAATCTCGAACAGTTTATTTATTTTGGCGGTTACCCGGGTTCTGCTCCGTTAATTTCGGAGGAAGACCGCTGGAAAGATTACATAAGAGAATCTTTGGTAGAGACAACGATTTCAAAAGATATTTTGATGATGACCCGAGTGGATAAGCCGGCATTGTTAAAAAGACTGTTTGATATTGGCTGTAAATATTCCTCTCAAATATTGTCATTGACCAAAGTACAGGGCGAATTGCAGGAATCCGGAAATTTGACGACCCTGTCGGGATACCTCACTCTTCTGAAAAACGCCGGATTATTATCCGGACTTGAAAAATACGCGGCGGATATTATTCGGAAGCGAGCTTCAAAACCCAAATTTCAAACGCATAATAATGCTTTACTTGCATCCGGTCGGAACGACTCGTTCGATGCCGTATGCAGAAACCCGAAAGAATGGGGACGCTTTGTCGAATCTGCTGTTGGGGCACACCTTATCAATAGTGGATTGAAATATCGGTTTAATGTTTATTATTGGAATCAAGGGAATTACGAAGTTGATTATGTCATTGAAAAAGGGAATGAGATTGTAGTCCTTGAAGTGAAAAGCGGAAAGGATAGCACAAATTTGGGATTGTCTTTGTTTAATGATGAATTTCACCCTCGCGGCCTCTACACCGTCGGAACAAATGGCATTCCTCTCGAGCGGTTTCTCGGCATGAATCCGGCCGATTTATTCCGTTTATAATCATGGATTATCGCAAAATCAACAGCCATAGCATCCTCCAAATGCAGGCGGCCTCCCCGTTCGATTGTGTCATGCCGCTGGCAGCATAACCTGCCGTGAACGCTGAAGTATCCCGGTAACAGGCCGCCACTGATCATGCCATGCCCCCGTGTCAGGATGCTGATTCAACTTTCAGGTTCATAACCCCGGATATCCTTCATTCTGCCTGAGAGCGGAATTCATCCGCAACTGTTCGTAGGGAATGGGGAACAATTGGCGGTAGGCCGGACTTTCGGCGTCTTTCAATTCCCATATCTTCCCAAATTCTCCGAAACGGATCATGTCGTTGCGCCGCCAGGCTTCCCACACGAACTCGCGGGCGCGCTCCTCGCGCAGGACTTCCAGCGTGACGGTACCGGTCTGGCTTGTTCCGGCCCTTTCCCGGATCATGTTGACCAGCCCGGTCGCCGTCTGGTTGAGCGTCGGCGCACCGCCCCGCAGGATGGCTTCGGCTTTCATCATCAGGATGTCGGCGTAGCGGAAGACCGGGATATTGTTGCTGGAGTTTCGTGAGCTGGCATCCATATTCGGGTCAGGCCAGAACTTGATGTTGCGGATGCCTTTTGCATCGCCCAGGAGATCTTTTCCCACGTCCATGGCTTCGGGATTGGAACCGGTTCGAAGTGTCATCAGGTCGCTGAACCCGAAATGCCAATCGACAGGTTCGGCCTTTTGGGCGTCGGGCGTGTTGTAGTCCAGGGCGCCTTTGGTCGTCCTGATGATGATCGGATTGTTTTGTGCGTCGTATTGAGGTCCCCGCAGCCACATTTTCATGCGTTTGTCATTCTCCGGCTCGCCGTATTTCAGGTAAAATTCCAGCAGTGTACTCTGGCAGTTGCTGGGGCGGAAGGCGGGCGACAGCGAATATTTCCCCACCAGGTCCATGTATGGGTGGAGCGAGTAGCGGGAAAACAGGCAACCGGTAGATTTGTACGGATCATACCAGACGGCAAAGATCGTCTCCCTGATTTGCAGCGCCTGGCCGGACGGCCCGTTGTCGGGGGCGAAGATGGCGAAATAATCCTCGTCCAGAGCGAACAGGCTGGAACTGATGACGGCATCGCAGGCGGCGATGGCATCGTCATTTCTTGGAACGCCGGCGTAGACTTGCGCATTGAGGTATATCTTGGCCAGAAGCGCATATGCGCACCAGCGCGTCGGACGGGCATAGGTCTCGAGGGTTCGTTCCGCGGGCAACGAACCGGCAATGTCTTTCAATTCCTGTTCGATGTAAGCAAACACTTCGGCGCGCGGTTCGGTTTGTCCTTTGTCGCCAAACGATTTCAGGACAGGCACGTTGCCGTAGATATCCATCAGGAAGAAATAGTAAAGCGCCCGCATGAAACGGATTTGTGCGATTTTCATCGTTTTCACTTCCGATTCCGGCGCGCCTTCCAGCATCACCATTGTGGAATTTACAGCATTGATACCATTGTAAGCCCATTTCCATGTTTCTTTTACGTACTGGTTTTCGGGCGTCCATGTATGCTTGTGCAGTTCGCGGTACTGCCCTCCGTCATCCCAGTTGCCATCGCGTGCGGGGATAATGGCCGCGTCAGTCGTCAACTCCTGCGTGCGCCAGTAAATATCTGCGTAGCCGCTTGCCAGGCGGGAATAAACGCCGCCTGTCGCGGCATCAAACTGTTCGGCATTCGAGGGGAAATTAACGGGTGTAAGCTCCGATACGACCTCTACATCCAGGTTACACGAAAAAAGCGAGCCGGTCATACCTGCCGCCAGGATTATTTGTTTGAGTAAACTTTTCATACCTTATCTATTTGGATTGTTATCATTCAGTTCAGATTAAACGACAGCCCGAACAGGAATGAACGGGTTTTGGGATAAAAATTCCGGTTGTCGATGCCGGGCGTCAGTCCGCCCAGCTGTATTTCGGGATCAATCCCCTTGTAGCCGGTCAGCACGAACGCGTTGTTTACGGTGCAGTACAGGCGTATGTTTTTCAGCGCGGGGATGTGCGGACTGAACGTGTAGCCCAGCGTCACGTTGTCCAGACGCAGGTATGAACCGCTTTCAATGTATCTGTCGGAATTGAAGTGTGCACGTATATCCTCGCGCGGCTCATCGGCGGCATCAGCCATGATGTTGAACTGGTTGGCTTCGACAATCTTGAAAAGCCATGAGCGGGTGGCGTTCAGTATATAATTCCCGTACACGCCGCGCAGGAAGAAGCCAAAGTCCAGATTTTTGTAACTGAGACTGTGCTGCCATCCATAGAGCAGGGACGGCGCGGCATTTCCACCGGTAAATTCCTGATAGTCTTTTGACGTGGGCTGAGAAACTTTCTGTCCTTCGGCATCCTGGAATACGGAGACGCTGTTTTCGTCAAGGCCTGCATATTTGGGCAGATAGAATGTGCCGATCGGCGAACCTTCCCTGATAATCTGGCACGTAAGCCCCGACTGTCCGCTCCCGCCCACGTCTCCCACCAGACGGTAGGTGTCCGTGAACTGTTCGCTGGTAATGGATTCAACCACATTTTGGTTGTGCGACAAAGTCAGATTCGTATTCCACCGGAAATCTTTTGTCCTGACGAGTCCTCCGCCTGCCTGTAACTCCACGCCCCGGTTCCGTATCCTGCCCACGTTGGCCAGCAGTCTGTCAACCAGATATTCGGTGGTGGGAACGGCATATTCCCAAATCAGGTCTTTGGTGAGTTTGTCGTAATATTCCAGCGTGATATTCCAGTTGTCGAGCAGGGAGAGGTCGAGGCCGATGTTAAACATGGCCGTGGATTCCCATTTCAGGTCGGGATTGGCGTTCTGCGTCGGCCCGATGGCGACAATATCCTTTCCGTTGACTGTCGTGATGCCCTGTTTGCCGTATTTGAGCAGTGCGTTCATGGGATCAAAGCCGAGCGTGTTTCCGCTGATACCGTAACTGGCGCGCCAGCGAACTTCGGTGAAGAGATGCTGATTTTGCATGAACGCTTCGTTGTGCATTTTCCAGCCTGCGGAGACGGAGGGAAACGTTCCCCAGCGATTGTTGATGCCAAAAGCCGATGAACCGTCGCGGCGGACTGACAGCTGAAAGAGGTAGCGGTTGTCGAACTGGTAATTCGCGCGGCCGTAAAAAGAAATCATGCGGAGCGTCTTGACGGTGGCTGTTCCGAACATGTCGTCGGAAGACACTTTCGAGGGCGCGTTGCCCAGCGCCAGGTTCCGGTATGAAATATCGTCGGAAACGAAGTCGCTGTTTGCCGCCTGGAATCCGTCGTTTGTCCGGTTTTCTTCCCACGAATAGCCGGCCATGAGTTTCATTTCGTGTTTCCGGATGCGCCGGTCATAATCAATATAGGTCTCTGCGAGGTACTTGACGTCGGCATACGTATTGCGCACGGCATATCCGTTCGTCCCCTTCCGGATCGTAGAGTTGGAATTGTGATAGATATTCCGCTTATGCTCGTCGTTCTGTATGGTATAATTGAAATGGTACGTCAGCCCCCCAAACAGGTCGAGGTTCAAATAAACATTTCCCAGTGTGACGTTGGCCGACCGGTGGTCGACGTCATTGTACAGCATGGCGACCGGATTGCCGTATCCGCCTGTTCGCTGGAAGTTCTCGGAGTACGCGCCGTCTTCGCCTTTCACCGGTACGGTAGGGAGGAAAGTCAGCATGTTCTGCAATACCTCTTCAAAGATTTGCATTTGCTTCGTGTTTGAATGGCTCACGTTCAATCCCGCCACCAGCCGGTCGCCAAGTAGTTTCTGCTCCACATTCGTGCGGAGAATATAGCGCTCCAGCCCGGTTTGCCGGATAATCCCCTGATTGTTCATGTAATTCAGGCCGGCATTGTATGTGCCGGACTTCCCGCTCCCGCCAAACGAGACGTTATGATTATGCGAAAAAGCCGTCTGCTGCACTTCGTCCTGCCAGTCGGTACCGGCGTCCGGCACATTGTCGATTTCCTGCAAAGCGTTGCTGACGTACGCCCGCAACTGGTCGCCGGTCATCATTTTCAGCCGTTTGGAAACGCTCTCCGCCGCCACGTAACCGTTATAGCTCAAATATCCCTGCGGCCGCCTGGTCGTGATGATGATGACGCCATTGGCTGCCCGCGAGCCGTAGATCGCCGTCGAGGCCGCGTCGCGCAGGATGTCCATGCTCACGATGTCTTCCGGCGCCACGAGGCTGATCGAAGCGCCCGGTATGCCGTCAATCACAAAGAAAGGCTCCATAGCCTGACCCGTACGCAGTGTCGACTGCCCGCGGAGCACCATCGACGGCGTTTCGTTCGGATCGCCGCTGCGTGTGACGCTCAGACCCGGCACCTTGCCCTGCAGCATCTGCGCCGGTGAAGTGAATACGCCCGTATTCACGTCCGGCGCTTTCATCGTGGACACCGCTCCCGTGATGTCTCGCCGGCTGGCCTTTCCATAACCCACAACCACGACTTCATCCAATTCCCTGCTGTCTTCCGCAAGTACAATCTGAAGGCTGTTTCTACCTTGCAACTCCACTTCACGGGTCACATACCCGATGAAAGAAAACACCAGCCTGGCCTGGAGGCTGGGCGTCTGGATTGAAAAAGCGCCGTTTGCATCGCTGACGGCGCCGTTCACCGTGCCCGCCACCTGAATATTCACGCCCGCCACCGGAATCCCGTACGCGTCATTCACCGTACCCGTAACCACCGCCTGCTGTGCAAATGTGCCGGCAGGAAAACATGCCGCCTGAACCGCCCAGCATAACAGCAGGATGAATTTCCGTCCTGATCTTTTCAATTGTTTATTCATAAAATTTCATTTTGATTACTGGCCGCAAAAATATTTATCTTCAGCCACAAAGTCTGCACGATTATATTAAGAAACACTACTGACCGACTAATTTTTATACAAAAGGGCTAACCGTTTTCTGATTAGCCCCCAAAGTTGTAATTTTGTAATTGCAAAACATAATATTACAACGATGAGCAAAGATACAACA
>JAIRXI010000034.1 GCA_031268395.1 Tannerella sp.
TTTTGCGGGACGAAGCCCGAAAATGTGCGCATACCGGGGTATGTAAGCATTTTCGGGCTGAAGTACGGTGAAAAACAGAACGGTAAATGTGACGTTTATTTTCAGACAGTTCCTTAAAAGGGGAAAGGGCGACTGACTTCCCGCCGTCAAAAATAAGGAGTTGTCCGGCAGGGACTTTTCCGGACTGTTTTCGTCCGGCCGCCCTTCCGACCGGACGAAAACAGTTCCGGGACTATTGAATCTTTGAATCCTTCTTTTCCAGCAGCAGCCGGTCGATGTGTTCGACGATCTCCTCCTTGGGCAGGAAACCCGCGGCGGCCTGCGGTTTGCCGTCTACCGGGACAAACAGAATCAGCGGGATGCTGGTGATGCCGAAAGCGGCTGCCAGTTCCTGTTCCCGGTCTACGTCAATTTTATAAATGTCAATCTTGCCTTTGTATTCGGATGCCAGTTCTTTCATGATGGGGGCTACCCGTTTGCACGGCCCGCACCAGTCGGCATAAAAGTCGATGATGCATGGCTTTTTCCCCTCAAAGGTCCACCGGTCCGAATTTTTCTCGTAATTGTACACTTTGGTCAGGAAATCCGCCTTGTTTATCAGGATGACTTCGCCGCCGCCGGCGTTTCCCGTTGACTGGGCATTGGAACAGGCGATGCTGAAAAACATCAGCGGAAGGAGCAGACAAAACATCCATCGCCTTGTGCAGGGTGCGCCGGACACAAACGGCCTGTAACAGAAACCGCCGTTCACGCTTTTCGTCAAACCGGACTTGAAATCAGTTTTTTCCATATTTGTTTCTTTGGTTGGTAATTTAAATACGAAGGCAAAGGTAGGAAAAAAAGAGACATGGCAAACCTTTGCGCAAGCCGGTTAAATCTTTTTTCGGGGCGTGGCGACGAACATGGCCGTCCGATACGGCATACCTCCCTGTCGCTGGAAATTTGCCAGCTCATGGCCCCGGCAGCATCTGTTCCGGAGCGGCTCTCCCGTCTCCGAATATGGTTTTCAGTTCTTCAAAACCGGAAATGATCGCATCCGCCGTCTCGTCCCCCGTATATGCCTGCCAGCCGGTATTTTTCAGCCAGACGGTCTGGCAGCCCAGCGACGCTGCCGGAAGAATATCCTTGCCATACGAATCGCCGATCACCACGACTTCGCCGGCCGACAGGTGCAGTGCCTCCAGGCCCAGCCGGAAAATCTGCGGGTCGGGTTTGCGAACTCCGCACACCGCCGATTCAATAATGAGCGGGAAAAAGGCATCCAGTTCAAAATCTTTCAGCACGGACGCCATGTTCCCGTAAAAATTGGTCACCAGCGCCAGCGGATACATTGCGGAAAGCGTTGCGATCACGGGACGCGCCGCCTCCACCGAACGCCGCGCACAGGCATACCCGAACGCCGCGACGGCCTGCTTCAACTGTGGGGTAGCCCGTTCAGCCGTCAGCAGCCCACGCTCCCTGAGCCATTCGATCTGGAGATCCGCTTTCAGCCGCAGCATGTCCGGGAAGGTGTGGTGGGGCCGGATGAGCGGATGTTTGCCGAGCGTCCGTTCGCCGTAAACGTACGCCTCCCGGAAAGATTCCTTCGTCACCGGCACCTGTTCCGAGCAGTATGCCTGCCACAGCACCTCCGACCAGTGTACACCATTACTGTCGACCGTGCCGCCATAGTCAAAGACGATTCCCCTGATACGATCCGGATGCAGCGCCATGAATCAGGATGCCAGCTGTTTCGCAAACGCCTTGCAGAAGCGTTCGTGCGTGAATACCATATAGGCCAGCATACCGTTGAGGACGGTCAGTTCAAATACGAAATACAGCCACGGACTGCCGATAAACAGGGCAAGGAACAGAGCTATTACCCGCGTGTTGAATGAGAGCATGTTCGCAAATTTCATCAGCGGGAGACTCTTTGCGCGAAACGCCGCCCGGAAATGTCCCGGTATATCGCCGCGGTACTTTGCGCGGAGCAGTCCCATCATGCGCCGGAAATTGGGCGCCCAGGCCTCCTGCCCCGCAGTATAGCTGAGATAGAAATATTCAACCCCTTTGAGTATCCCGTCGCGTTGCCACGTCAGCTTCCGGTAATTTTTTCTCAATATGTCCGTGTCGGACAGTTCGCTCTCCGACTCCCCCTTCAGGAAGTGCAGGTGTATGTTCCGGTAATAATCGGCCATGGCAGCCTGCTTGCTGTGGCAAAACCCGGTGACGGCGGCCAGCAGCCAGATCCAGTTGCCCCACAGCGGCATCAGGCGGAAGCAGATTGCGGCATAAATGGCGATGAACCACAGTTCGCCGCTCGCGCCGTCCAGTATCCGTCCGATCGGCGTTCTTCTGCCGGTCATGCGCGCCAGCTGTCCGTCGGCGCTGTCGTACGAATTGGCCCAGACAAGCAGCAGCATCCCGAATACATTTACCTTCAGGGTGGAAAAATAAAAACAGATGCCTGCCGCGACTCCGATGACGATGCTTATCAGCGTGACGGTATTGGGCGAAACGCCCAGCCGGTTAAAAAACAGCGCCCAGCGGTAACCTACCGGGCGGTAAAAGTGAAGATCAATAAATTCTTCCGTATCCATCGACTTGAGCGTGGATTCTATTTCCCTTTTCATTTGTTTGCAGTTCCTGTTTTTTTAGGGTTCAGAAATCGGATTCCTCCACGAATGGATTTCGTCGAGGATACATGCGGCGATATGGGGCACGGCGCGGTCGCGGCAGGGGGCGAAACTCGGCCAGTCGTTGAAGTCGATCAGGCGGATCCGGCCGTCTTCGGACACGATGCAGTCGCCGCCGTAGATGCGGATATTCAGCGCTTCCGCTGCGTCGTTACCGAGCGTCTGGAGTTGTTCTCCGTCAAACGGATAGCCCCTGGCCGTCCCGTTGATCTGCTCCAGTCCGAACTTGCCGTATCCCGTGTCCGACGGGTAAAACCAGTAGAAAAAAGTCGTTCCGGCCACTCCGTAAAACTTGATCAGGTCGCCGGCGAGGTGTTCGTTTACGACAGCCGTTTCGATGCCCCGCATGGCAAATTCCTTCAGAATGTCTTTCGCCTCGTCGGGATGCCGCACATAGGTCACGTCTTCGCGGTGGATCGCATGGAAATCACCCCGTTTTACCCAGCAATTGTAGAATCCGGCTTCCCTGATAGCTTCGACCGGGTCTTCGCCGGTACGGAGAAACAGGCTGCGCGGATGGGCGATCCCGCACGAAAGCAGTCGCCGCGTCATTTTCTCGCGCGTACAGTTCTCAACTCCGTAGGCAGAATTGATGACCAGCCGGCCTTCGTCCTCAAGTTGCTGGAGTCTGCGGACGGACTGGCGGTCGCGCACCATGTTGAAGAGGATCTTTTCCGGTATTTCCCGTGTCAGCAGGTCGGATTCGATATATTCGTTCACGGTATAACCGCTGCTGCGCAAATGTTCCGCCGTCTGCAGAAAAACGGCGGCATCATTTCCTATATGGTTGGGGGAAAACAGATTTCCCCGGCGGATTCCGGCAATCGTCAGTTTCATTATGCGTATATTTTTAGAAAACGACCTCAAAGATAACAAAAAAATCGACGCCACTCTTTCTCCGGCAGGAAAACAGGGCCGGTGCACAAAAATCCCCCTTTCAGAACGCACAGTATGCGGTTTGCGGATTCTCTCCGGCATTCAGGGCTTTGTCCGAAAATGGGCGGCGCTCCGACTGGATACTTCACGCAAGGGAAGTTGGAAGGCGAATGATGAACGATAAACGGGTTCGTCATTTATCATTCATTTACTTTGTTTGAAACTGTAAACGCAGCAAAGATAACAAGCATTGGAATAACATGGCTCAAATTCCGGTATTCCCCCCCTCAACCGCCGGCAGTTTTTTTAAAACGCTCATTTTAAGAATAAAAACAGATTGTACGGGGCAAATTCCCCTATGGAAATC
>JAIRXI010000054.1 GCA_031268395.1 Tannerella sp.
GCGGGAGACCTGCTACAGGGTGTAAATTGTTCCCCGCAGGCTGCGGGAGACCTGCTACAGGGTGTAAATTGTTCCCCGCAGGCTGCGGGAGACCTGCTACAGGGTGTAAATGGTTCCCCGCAGGCTGCGGGAGACCTGTTACAGGGTGTAAATGGTTCCCCGAAGGCTTCGGAAGACCTGCTGCATGGTGCAAAAAGTGTTCCGGACGGTTTCGGCCGGCAATTTGCCGGCAGTAGACGGATGTTGTAGCCATATCGTGTTTTTTTCTGCTGTTTAATTTCCGCGGCAAATATAGAAAATTTTTTTCATGCGATGTATTAAAACGGGAAAAATAAAAAAATCAGGCGGATGATTCCGGACAATCCCGTTCCATGCCTGGGAGTCGACCGGGTGACATGCCGTTATGATGGCTCATCGGAAAAACCCTGTGCGCTGAAAAAAACGTCACGCCAACATGTTGTTTTTCATACCTGTGCCCGTCATTGCAGAACAGCGCGCCGCGCACCGTCATTGCGACTGCGAGGGACGAAGCAGAAAGCAATCGCCGAAGCAGGAAACCCGAAGCAATCCGTGCCCGGTTTGGCGATTGCTTCGTCGTTCCTCCTCGCAATGACGGCGCTCAACGGGCCGCCATTGCAGAACAGCGCGCCGGGCACCGTCATTGCGAACGCAGGGAAGCAATCCGGTAAAACAATCCAGTAAAAGAATGACCTGAAATCAACCGTTCAGTCCGGCGTTTCTTCCGCGAGGGCATCCCAGCCCTGCGCCCGAAGCGAAATTTCTTCCCCGTTTCGCCCAACCAGGCAATTCCCCTCTTCCACTCCGGTGATGTGTCCGATGACCTTGACGCCCTGCATGGCTTCCATCTGCGCATGGTACGGCAGCGGCACGGTGAAGAGCAGTTCGTAGTCCTCGCCGCCATTCAGGGCGGCCGTTACCAGATTCAGGTTGAACTGTTCGGCCATGACCGCCGTCTGATAGTCGATCGGGATACGCTCTTCGTAGATGCGGCACCCCGTCTGGCTTTGGCGGGTGAGGTGAATCAGTTCGGACGAAAGGCCGTCGGAAATATCCATCATGGCGGTGGGGATGATGCCGGCGGCGGCCAGCGCTTCGACAATGTCTTTTCGGGCTTCGGGTTTCAACTGGCGTTCGAGCAGGTATTCCCTTCCGGCAAAATCGGGTGCAAAATCTCTTTCCCCTCTGAATACGGCTTTCTCGCGTTCCAGCAGTTGCAGCCCCATGTAGGCCGCGCCCAGATCGCCCGATACGCAGATCAGGTCGGTTTCCCGGGCGCCGCTGCGACAGGTGATTTTGCCTGCTTCGCCTTCGCCGATACACGTGGCGCTCAGCATCAAACCCGTGCGCGAAGCGGAGGTGTCGCCGCCAATCAGGTCTACGCCATATATCTCGCACGCCAGCAGCAGTCCGCCGTACAGTTCTTCCACGTCTTCGACGCAGAAACGGCCGGACAGACCGATCGAAACCGTGAGCTGCTTCGGCCGGCCATTCATCGCGTAGATGTCGGAGAAATTAACGGTCGCCGTTTTGTAGCCCAGATGTTTGAGCGGAACATAGGTCAGATCGAAATGAATGCCTTCCAGCAGCAAATCGGTCGTGACCAGGACGCGCCGGTCCCCGTAGTCGAGTATGGCTGCATCGTCGCCCACGCCTTTCAGGGTGCTTGGATTTTTCAGTGTAATACGTTCGGTCAGGCGGTGGATCAGTCCAAATTCGCCCAGCGTGTGAATCTCTGTTCGTGACATAATTATCCGGTTGTTACTGTTCAGCGTCTTCCATAAAACAAATGGACATGCCGCAGGATGATCCTGTTCAACTGTTTGTCTCCGCCAAAAAGGAGGGTCGTTTCGATCGGCACATAATACATCCGGCAGCGCCATGCTTCCGGAAAGCAGGGATTGTGGCGGATGCGGGCGGCGTCTTTCTCCGTGCAGAGAATCAGCGAACGGCCGGCATCCATGCGCTGCAGCGCCGTTTGCATCCGCCGGATGTCTTTCTTCCCGAAAACATGATGGTCGGCAAAAGAGATCGCTTCGACCTGCTCCGACCGCTTTCTTACGGCCTCCATCAGGGGTGCGGGCGTTGCAATGCCGGTAATCAGCAAAACGCCCTCATCTTTTTGCAGACTGTCCAGCGTGCGGGATGCGCACGCTTCGGGAAAGACGCCCCTGAACGGGAGGAAGGTTATCGAACTAAAAAACAGCGACTGATACGGGTTCATATTCATCCTGTCCCGAATGACGCGGCTTTCCTCCGTTTGCAGCGACGCATCGCACTTGCTTACCACGACGATGTCTGTCCGCTCTGCGCTGCTCGCCGGCTCGCGCAGCCAGCCGACCGGCATCAGTTTGTCTCTGGTGTAGATCCGGTGACTGTCCGTGATCAGCAGCGAAAGCGAGGGACATACATATCGGTGCTGAAAGCCGTCGTCCAGCAGGATGACTTGCGGCTGGAGGTCTTCCGGCAGGGCCAGCAGGTTCTCTATCCCGCGACAGCGGTTTGCATCCACCGCCACAATCACGTCAGGATACTTGTATTTAATCTGGCAACTCTCGTCGCCGATGTCCGAAGCGGTACTTTCTTCGCCGGCCAGGATGTATCCCCGCGTCTTCCGTTTGTATCCCCGGCTCAGCACGCCAACACGGTAGCGATCCTTCAGCAGGCGGATGAGGTATTCCACCATCGGCGTCTTGCCGCTCCCCCCCGCCGACAGGTTTCCGACGCAAATGACCGGGAGCGGGTAGGGCTGTATGGGTAGCATCCCCCAGTCAAAAAACAGGTTGCGGATTCGTACGCCTGCCCCATATAGCATTGCGCATGGCCACAGCAGGTGGCGCCATTTTCGTAATTCTTTCGGCATGTTCGGTCTCTCCTTTAATTTTACAGCGGTTTCAAGTCGTATGGGATTCTGGCCTGGATGCCATACGTTGAACGCAATTGCTGCAAGGTTTTGAAATAGTCATAATATTCGCCTGCCATGTCGCGTACCAGCGATACGCCGGTCTCGCCCAGCTGTTTTTTCAGCAGTTCCATGAAATCCCTGGGCGCCGGCGCGGCAATCAGCGTATAATTGTAGATGCCGGCTAATTCGGAGGCCAGGTCAACCGCCCGGTCCAGTCCGCCCAGTTCGTCCACCAGACCTGCTTCCAGCGCCTGCTTGCCCGTCCATACACGGCCCTGCCCGACGGCGTCGATCTCTCCGAGGCTCATGCCCCGACCGTCCGAACAGCGAGTCAGAAACGTCTGGTAACATCTTTCGACGTATCCCTGTATCAGGGTTTTCTCCCCGTCTGTCATCGGACGGGCCAGATTGCCCATGTCGGCGTACCTGCCGGTCTTTACCACGTCGGAACCCAGCGCCAGCTTGCCGAACAGACCGGTTGCATTCGGGAAAATCCCGAACACGCCAATGGAACCGGTCAGCGTGTTGGCTTCGGCCACGATTTTGTCGGCCGCGCAGGAAATGTAATAACCGCCCGATGCCGCTACATTTCCCATGGATACTACAACGGGTTTCGATTTCTTCAGTTCGGAGACCTGTTTCCATATCTGTTCGGATACATAGGCGCTTCCTCCCGGCGAATTGACGCGGAGTACTACGGCTTTCACCTGCCCGTCGTCTTTCAGCTTTTTCAATTCGTCGGCCAGATCTTCCGTGATATGCTTTTCTCCCTGGAAAGGAGATGAGGGAACGGGCGCCTGGATGATCTCGCCTTCCGCATAGAGCACGGCTATTTTATGCTGGTATTGCCGGGCTTTATTCTCCATCTTTTTCATTTTCGCAAGTCCTGCCGTTTTCAGGTTTCGGCCGGTTTGTCCTGCCGCTTCTTTCAGCAAGTCTTCCACTTCGCTCCGGAATTTCAACCCGTCAATCAATTGACATTTCACGGCCTCGGACGGATCGGCAAAAAACAGTCCTTCGTCGGCAAATGCAGAGACGGTTGACGCCGGAATCCGGCGGCTTTCCGCAATCCCGTTTACGATACGGGTCCAGATTCCATGAATGTAAGAGGTAATCTGTTCGCGGTTGGCGTCGCTCCACTTGTCGGAGATAAACGGTTCCACCGCGCCCTTGTATTTCCCCACTTTGAATATGTTCATCTCAATGCCGGCTTTTTCCAGAAGCCCTCTGTAAAACAGGGACTGCGAGGCCATGCCGGTCAGTCCGAGAAGCCCCTGCGGATTGAGGTACACCTGATCGGCGACCGAAGCCAGGTAATAACTGCCTTGCGTATAGCTGTCGGCATACGCGATGATAAATTTGCCGCTTTCCCTGAAATCCTCCAGCGCCCGGCGGATGGCGTCGATCCCGGCCGTGCCCGTTTGAAATACGCCCATATCCAGATAAATTCCCTTGACCGTATCGTGTTCTTTGGCATTTCGGATGGCCGTCAGGACATCCTTCAACGACAACGCTTCCTCTTCGCCCAGCAACAGCGCAAATGACTGATCGGCGGGCGAATCCAGCATGGAGCCGGAGAGCGAAAGCCGGAAAACGCTTTCGCCGGACGACAGAACGGGTATTGCATTCGACTTTGAACCGAGACTTACGCCTACGCCGATGACTAAAATCACTGTAACAATCGTCAACAGTCCAAGTGCAAAAAAGACGCCTAACATGGAGGCGAACATCATCTTAAAAAATTGTTTCATGTTTTTTTTGTTTTTGTTGCCACAAATGTACGCAATTTCCGGCACAAAGTGGTTGTGGGGTTTTGAAAAGGGACATTTCAGATTGTCGCATTACCAAGTCGGAAGATATTTATCCGGGAGATAAAGACGTTTTATCCGGACGCCGATCCTGCGGCAATGTGCAATGCCGCCTTTTGAAAAAAAAAGGTCGCTCCTTTCAAAAGGGCGACCTCTCCGATTTTCCATAGAAACGCGTACTTATTTCTTGTTTCTGTTTCCATAACGGCTCATGAACTTATCCACGCGACCGGCGGTGTCCACCAATTTGGCTTTACCGGTGTAGAACGGGTGCGATGTGTTGGAGATTTCCAATTTTACCAGCGGATAAGTGACCCCTTCAATCTCAATCGTTTCTCTCGTATTGATGGTTGAGCGGGAGATAAACACGTTTTCGTTGGACATGTCTTTAAACACGACCTGACGATAGTTTTCCGGATGAAGTCCCTTTTTCATTGTCTTACTATTAAATTGTTATTATATACTGCTTAAACCGTATCAAAATCCGTAACGGGCTGCAAAGATATGCAGAATCATTTAAACGACAATGAGAAAACGGGGATTTTTTTGGAATCGCCGAAATCAAACCGTCACAGGGATATTCCAGCAAAAAAACGCCCGAATCAACTGAAGATTCGGAATTTTTTCATACTTTTGCACGGTTTTGAGACAGCTATATCGGGGAAAACGTCTGTTTGGCACCTTGTTCAAAAAGAAAACAGACGGGAAAGGCCCTGAAATTAAGTACCGAAATAATGGCAATTACAAAAAAGACAGATATACCGAGTTTATTATACCGCCTTTTTAAAGCTTATGTTCGTTTCGTCCATGACAGGATATACTACAGCCGGACGTACAGCCTGCAAACAGAGCATATTCCGGCGGACGGTACGCCATTGTTAATCGTGTCGAATCATCAGAATTGCCTGAACGACCCGCTGGGTATCCTGTTTGCCTTTCACGACCGGAAACCGTATTTCATCACCCGCGCCGACGTATTCGCTTATCACCCGCTGATCAGGAAATTTCTACATGCTATCGGGCTGCTGCCCGCCTTTCGAATCGATTACGAGGGTGAAGCGGCGCTGGAGAAAAATGAGGCAACGTTTCGCGCGAGCGAACGCGAACTGGCAAACGGGCGCACCGTCGTCATGTATCCCGAATCAGGGCATCAGGACAAACACTGGCTGGGCACGTTTTCTTTCGGATATACGAAACTGGCTTTTGAGGCAGCCGAACTGGATGACTTCCGGACGGAAATACTTATTTTGCCCGCGTGCAATCATTATTCCGACTATTTTCACCTCCAGGAACAGATGCTGGTGAAGTTCGGGACGCCCATTTCGATCCGGCCGTACTATGAACTTTACCGGACGCGGCCGCGTACCGCCCAGCGAGAAGTAAATGCCGTGGTACGCAGGCAAATCGAAGGCTTGATGCTCGACATTCGCGACCTGGAAAACTATCCGGCTATCGACTTCCTGCGCAATACATGGGGCAGGAACTATGCCCTGTCGCACGGATACGACGCCGACAAACTGCCCGACCGGCTGTTGTCCGACCGCGCATTCGTGTCCGCCCTGCAACAGGCGCAAACGGCGGACGCGGAAGCGGTGCGCAGCGTTTATGAGGACGCACTGGCGCTGCGGGACGGCATCCGGAAAATGAAAATCAGCGACGACCTGTTTGACCGGCCGCCGTCGCGGGGCGCCATCCTGGCGCGAACGGGCCTGTGCCTCCTCCTGCTGCCCGCATGGATTTTCTCCCTGTGGCCAAATGCGTTGAATCTCGTCATTCCGGCGCTGATACTGCGCCGTATGACGGACAAAATGTTTTACGGGACCTTTCTTTTGGCTATCAGTGTCCTGTTCACAATTCCAGTGCTGTATGCCTTGACGTTCGCGCTTGCGTGGATGTACGTCAACCTGTGGGTGGCGCTGGCATACCTGGCGACGTTGCCCTTCCTGGCGCTGTTTGCATGGCATTACTGGATGTTTTCCGTCCGCACCCTCCGGGCATGGCGCTACAGAGCGCGGATGAAAACGGACGCTCTGCGGATGCTGCAAGCCTTGAGAACCGATATACACCACCGGTTGGACCGGCTGTTGAAAAATAAATCATAACATCATAATTCCTATGGAGAAAAAAGTAGTCATCACCGGAATAGGCATCTATTCGTGCCTGGGGAAGAATCTGGACGAAGTATGCACGTCACTGTACAGCGGACGTTCAGGCATTGTCTTCGACCCTGTACGCAAGGAGATGGGATTCCGGTCGGCGCTGACGGCCCGGCTCGAAGTGCCCGAACTGAAAGGCCTGTTAAGCCGGAACCAGCGGGTGTATATGCCGGAACAGGCCAAGTATGCATACGCGGCCACCTGTGAAGCCATGGCCAATGCCGGGCTGGACGCCGAATACATCGAACAGCATGAAGTGGGAATCCTTTACGGGAACGACAGCAGCGCCGAGGCCGTTGTCAGGAGCGTAGACATCATGCGCGAGAAAAAGGATACGACGCTGATCGGTTCCGGCGCTATCTTCCAGTCGATGAACTCGACCGTGACGATGAACCTTGCCTGCATCTTCAGGCTGAAGGGCATCAATCTGACTATCTCCGGAGCCTGCGCCAGCGGTTCCCATTCGATCGGACTGGGTGCGCTGCTTATCCGGAATGGTTTGCAGGACTGTATTGTCTGCGGCGGAGCGCAGGAGGTGAATGCATTCTCGATCGGCAGTTTCGACGGCATCAGCGCCTTTTCGGTGCGCGAAGACGAGCCGGCCAAAGCGTCCCGTCCGTTCGACCGCGACCGCGACGGACTGGTGCCGGGCGGCGGGGCGGCCACCGTGATAATCGAGAGTTTCGAGTCGGCCGTGCGGCGGGGCGCTCCCATCATCGGCGAAATCTGCGGCTACGGCTTTTCGTCGAATGGCGATCATATTTCCGTGCCGAATGTCGACGGGCCGATCCGCTCGCTGCAAATGGCCATCCGCGAAGCCGGTATCGATCTCCGCGAAATCGGATATGTGAACGCACATGCAACTTCCACGCCTGTGGGCGACCGCAACGAAGCCAAAGCCATCTCGCACGTCTTCGGCGACCACAAGCCGGAAACGACCTCGACCAAGTCCATGACCGGTCACGAGATGTGGATGGCCGGCGCCAGCGAAGTCGTCTATTCCATGCTGATGATGAAGCACGATTTCGTCGCTCCGAACCTGAACTTCGAGCATCCGGACGAAGATTCCGTGCACTTGAACATTCCCGCTACGCGCGTGGACAAGCATTTCGATATTTTCCTTTCCAATTCGTTTGGATTCGGAGGAACCAATTCGACGCTGGTCATAAGGAATCTGTGAATTTACAAATTGAAAATTAACAACTAAACGAACTATAGAATGAATAAACAAGCGCTGATTACACAAATCAATGAAGTCTTGGCGGATGAATTTGAAATCGCCGTCTCGATGATTCTGCCGGAAGCAAATATCAAAGAGACGCTGCAACTGGACAGTTTGAGCCTGGTTGACATGGTCGCCCTGATTGAGTCTACCTTCAACGTAAAAATCAAAGGGACCGAAATCATCCAGATCCAAACGTTCAGCAATTTGTACGATTTTATCTGCGAACGCAAAACTGCCTGATGACAGCCGCGCTTTTTGAAGGAGAGCAACTCTGCGACCTCATTCCCCAGCGTGCGCCGATGGTGATGGTGGATGCGTTTTACGGGGGGAACGACACGGAAGCCTTCACGGGACTGACCGTGCTTCCGGACAACCTGTTTTGCGCGGACGGGATGCTGACCGAACCGGGACTGATTGAACATATCGCCCAGTCGGCCTCGGCGCTGGCCGGTTACAGGGCGTTCCGGAAGCGGCAGCCGGCGCCGGTGGGATACATCGGCGAGATCAGGAAACTGAACCTGTTCCGCCTGCCGGCCGCGGGCGAATCGCTACGCACTTCCGTCCGGATTCTTTCCGAAATCATGAACGTGTCCCTGCTGACGGCCGAGACCCTGGCGGGCGACGAAGTGGTGGTCTCGGGAGAGTTGAAGATCTTTATCCGCGAACAGGATGGAGCCTCTGCGTGAAACCGTCCGGATACGGGTTCGCTTCAGCGAAGTCGACGCGCTTCGCATGGTGTGGCACGGCCGCTATGTGCAATATCTGGAAGATGCCCGCGAAGCGTTCGGCCGCAAATACGGGCTGACTTACCTGCACATTTTTGACTGCGGCTATGTGGCGCCCATTGCGGACATGCATGTGCGTTACAGACAGCCGGCCACCATCGACGACCTCCTGCTTGTGGAAATTACCTGCCGCCCGGTCTCCGGCGGCAAACTGATTTTCGACTACCGTATCACGAAAGAACCGGACGCTTCACTCGTCTTGACGGCCACCACCATTCAGCTGTTTATGACCCGCGAAGGCGTCTTTGAACCTTCTTCCCCGGACTTTTTCAACGCCTGGAAGGAAAAGGTTCGGCGCGGATGATGCGTTTCTCCGTTACGGAGATTCATCCTATCTTTGCAGCGTCAAAATTGAGAATAATATGTATCCGTTTATCTTTAAACCCATCCTGAAAGAAGTGATTTGGGGCGGGACGGACATCCGTCCCTTCAAGGGATTGCCGTCCTCGAGCGAACCCGTCGGCGAAAGCTGGGAACTCTCGCACGTGGAGGGGTATGTTTCCGTTGTGGCCAACGGTTCGCTGGAGGGGCTGACGCTCGACGGTCTGATTGACATGTACGGCGCCCGGCTGACCGGCGAAAAGGTCATGCAACGCTTCGGCCGGACGTTTCCGCTGCTGATCAAGTTTATCGACGCTCGCGACGACCTCTCCGTACAGGTACATCCCGGCGACCGGCTCGCATGGGAGCGGCACCGTTCCTTCGGGAAAACGGAGATGTGGTATGTCGTAAAAGCAGCTCCCGGCGCCGCGCTGTACAGCGGGTTCCGCCGGCCGGTGACGGCCGGCGAATACGAGCGGATGGTCGGCGAAGGCTCCCTGATGGAGGCGCTGCAACGATATGAAGTGAGGGCGGGCAACGTCTTTTTCCTGCCTGCCGGACGCATACACGCCATCGGAGCAGGCTGTTTCGTCGCGGAGATACAGCAGACCAGCAACATCACCTACCGTATCTACGACTACGACCGCAGGGATGCGGACGGGAACCGCCGCGAACTGCATACGGATCTGGCAAAAGCCGCGATCGACTATACCTTTTACCCCGACTGCCGGACGGCTTATACGCCCCGGCCCGACGAAACCGTCCCACTGGTAACGTGCGACTATTTCACTACCCGCCTGCTGGATATTTCCCGTCCGGCGGTACGCGACCTTGCCGCGCTGGATTCGTTTGTGGCGTATATCTGCACGGAGGGGCAGCTGACCCTGTGCGACGAACAGCGGAACGAACTGACCGTACACCGGGGACAGACAGTCCTGATTCCCGCCTCGACGCAGTCGATCACCCTCTCGCCCACACCGGCCGCCAAACTGCTGGAGACCTTTTGTAACCGTACGGAATAAGGAGGTAATGAGGTCCGTCCGTATATATCATCTGCTTGCGACTGAGGTTGTTTTGTTGTTCAAATGAGGTGGTCTGTCCGAAGCGAAGGTTTGCCATATGGCTGTCATAAAGCGCTTCGTCCCATACACAAGCAGTGATCCTCTTTCGCAACGGGGTTACGGTTTCGTTGAGAGAGAGATGGTAGCCTCGCGTATAATAATCGCACACGCACAGGATATGCGGAAAAACTGTTTTCCGAACAACAAAACAACTTATTATTTCACGCTAATTTCCGGGGAGATCACCGCGAAAAAATCGAACACGCATCGCCGCGGAGCGGGAACCGTCCGGACAGGGACAGGTTTGTCTGCCTGCCGGAGGGCTTTGGCGCGCCCCGTCATTGCAGGATAGAAACGATTTCCCGAAGAAGTCTAATGCTCCATGCTTAACTATGTTATACAACATATTTTGAATGTGCGCAATTTCTTAACATGCTGATAATCACTTTCTGTCTTGTTGCTAAAATGGGGCAATAAAATCGGGCTGCCTTTTTATTGCGAAAAAAAACCACGGATGTAAGAAAAAAGGCTTATCTTGCGCCCCGAATTAAAAAAATAAACGGATAAACGTACAATAAGAACTTTATTATGACCGATTACAGGACAAATCGCAAGATTGCAACTCTTTCTACCCCCTTCTGTTCACCCATTCGTGAATATAAGTTAACGCGGGGGGGGGGGCAATTGCCTGTATGACAGTTATTTAAGCACACATATCCCGTCCGGAGGCCTTCTGCAAGTGGCAAAGCCTCCCGTTCTTCGGAACACAAAATCAAAAAGACCCTTTTCTTTTTCACCGTCCTGTATCCCTGCATACGTCGCGCCCGACAGACGCGACCCCGGGGAGACGAAGCCTGAAAATGCGCGCAGACCGGGGTATGCGACCCTTCTCGGGCTGAAAAACTGCGCGAAACAGCCCGGTACAGGCAGCCTTTATTTCCGGACCTCTCCCGGTTTGCAGGATCGGACACTCCATCCGGAGAAGATGT
>JAIRXI010000065.1 GCA_031268395.1 Tannerella sp.
CCGTAATGGACGGTCGTGATTCCTTTCATGAACGTGGGCGGAAGATGAAACGTGGAAGGGTCGCCGGCATGTTCGGCCTGCATGAGTTGCCCGTAAAACTCGCCGGCCGGATTCGTCCAGTAATATTCGCGCTTGATATTGTATTTGGAATTGCGCATGTCTCTGTCCCAATCGTCCTTATACTGCCATATCTGCGTCCCGGCATATTCGGTTGTCTTCATGGATCCGACAGGCCTGCCCGAAAGTGTATCCTTCAGCCAGTTCGACGTACCGTTTTTGTCTGCAATTCCCCACCAGTTTGTTCCCCAATGCCTTTCCAGGCCGAAATTTCCACCCCACTGGGTCGTGTTTCCTCCTCCGGTCAGGGTGACGTCCATCTCAATGTTCCAGATAGCTTCCCGGTTTCCTTCGCTCCAGTTCATGTTACCCTCCTGAAACAGATCCCAGAAGACGTCGCCCCAGGGTTCCTGTTCGCCCTGATAGTCGTAGCCGTTGAAGGTGAAATTGGCACGGACGCCGAAACGTTCGGTCATCAGTTGGAAATTGGGGTCGTTGATCACTTCGCTTGCCGCGGCGACAGCGCCGGCGTAATCGCCGAGGCAGATGTTCACCTCGCTCAGCAGATGGCAGGCGGCAGCGCGGGGCGCACGGCCTCCGGGCTGCTGGTCGACCGTTTTCATCCATTTTACGGCAAACTCCAGGTCTGTTTTGCACTGCTGATAGACGTTCTGCACCGGCTCGCGTACGTAGTCGAACTTGGGCGCGTTCGTTTCCTGCAGAACCAGCGGGACGTCTCCAAACAAGTTAGCCAGGAAATGATAGCCAAACGCCCGCAGGAACATGGCTTCGCCTACAATCTGATTCTTTTCCTCCTCGGACGTCCATTTGACTAAGCCGTCTTCCGCGCGGTTGATAATCACATTCGCCTTGAAAATCCAGTCGTAATAACGCGGCCACCATCTGCTTGAAAATCCTGCGTCCGGATTGAGCGTATTCCAGTAGAAGTAATCGCCCCAGCCGGCAGCCTTAGTTCCCATTGATGTAAAATCGAGGTCAATACCCATCATGTCCCAGTTATCGGCGGCGTCCGTATTCATATACATGTTTGTGCGTATCATCCGGTAGATATCGGCCAGCGCCGATTCGAAGCCAGCCCTGTCCGTATAGGCATTTTCAGGACTGAAAAAGTCTTTGGGGACTTCCTGTAAATCCATGTCCACGATGCAGGATACGGGCATGAAGCCTATCGTCCATATTAAAATAAAATATTTTATTGTCTTCATCTTTTTTATCGTTTAGAAGTTAATGGTCGCTGAAAAGTTATACGTGCGGAGAGAGGGTACTCCTCCATCTGTGACTCCCTGGTTCGTCTCTGGATCCAGCCCTATCCAGTAAGGCGCATACGTGAGCACGTTGTCGGCGCTGACGCCCAGCGTCAGGTCATTTATGCCCCAGGATTTCGTCCACCGGCTTACGTCGTAAGTCAGGGAGACCTTCTGCAGTTTGATGAAACTGCGGTCTATCATTTTTCTGGCGGTTACTGCCCCTCTCCGTCCGTAATCGGTGCGCTGGAAGAAAGCGCCGGTATTCCGGGGCGTCCAGTAATCATATACCGGATGATTGATGTCCGCCCGGTTCGCATAATTGTTGTTCGGATAGTTCGAGTCGGACAGATACCAGCCATTACCGCCCCAGATGGAATAGAGGTGCGCCATGAGCGCAAAACTCTTATAGCGGAAAGTATTGGTGAAGCTCCACCGGAAATTTTCCTTGCGGTTGCCCAGAAGCTGACGGTCCTTGTCGGACGTAATCGTTCCGCTGTTGTCCAGGTCTTCGAGGATGTATTCGCCCGGACGCCAGCCCTGCATGATCGTCCCGTTGTCGGCATCCGCCTGCTGGTACATGCCGATTACCCTGTAATTGTATATCATGTCCAGCGATTCTCCGATGAAATAGTTGGAATTGATCAGGTCGTCTTCTTTTCCGTCCCCGTCGTTGTCTTCGCCAAAGATACTGACGACCTTATTCCGGTTCAGCGAAAAGGAGATGCTGGAGTTCCATTTGAAGTCGGAATGGTCGATGTTCAGCGTGTTCAGGTTGATTTCGATTCCGCGGTTCTGTATTTCGCCCACATTGGAGGTGATGCTGCTCATCCCGGAAGTCTTCGGGAGAGTCAGTGAAAACAGCAAGTTGCTGGTTTTGGTCAGATATGCGTCAACGGTTCCGCTGATACGGTTGTCCAGCAGTCCGAAATCCAGACCGAGATTCAGCCCGGTAGTCGTCTCCCAGCTGAGGTCGTCCGTGGCCAGCGACGAAATATACTGCGTAACCGTGTATGACGAGCTTCCGGCATAGAGATACCGGTCTGTGGCAGTTTTCGCCAGCGTCTGGTACTGGCTGATAGACTGGTTTCCGTTGCTTCCGTAAGTGGCGCGGAGGGCCAGGCTGTTCAGTGCGGCCACACTTTCCATAAAACTTTCGCGCGAGATGTTCCAGTTGACGCCGACGGCAGGGAATGTTCCGTACTTTTTATTCCGGCTGAAAGCCGAATATCCGTCGCGGCGGATAGTTCCGGTAAGGGAATATTTGCCGTCATACGTATACGTGCCGCGCGCCATCATTCCGACGGATTCGGAGGCCGAACCGCCCGATTCCGCGCTTGGCGTCTGCCCGTCCTCCAGCCGGTAGGTACCCAGAGACGTATTGTCAAAACCCCGCGCGCTCGCCTTGACCTGTTCCCACGTATATTTTTCCTGCGAAAACAGCAGCGTCACGTCCACATAATGTTTGTCCATGAACGTATTGCTGTATTTGAGGATGTTGTCCCAAAGCAGATTGTGCATGTTGACCGTCTGCCGGGATCCGGTGCCGTTCACCGCCGCGCCGGTAGTCGTGTAATTATTCCAGAACTGGTTGTCGTTTTCCCAGCGCAGCGTGTTGGACATGGTCGACGTGAACGACAGCCCCTTTACCCATGGCGCCTTAATGGTGGCGCTGACAATCGCGTTCAGATTGTTCCGCGTCTTCACGTCGTCCGTGGCTATCTCCCAGAACGGACTGACAAACGAGGTTGTGGTCTGCGGCGCATACATGTATGTCCCGTCTTCATTTTTAAGCGTCGCCCACGGGCTGAAATGCGTCTTGGTGTTGGGAGGAGTTGTGCCCGAATCATCCCGGTAGCTGTAAAAACTCTTGACGCCGACATTCAGCCAGGAGGTGATGTCGCTGTCGAGGTTGATTCT
>JAIRXI010000101.1 GCA_031268395.1 Tannerella sp.
TTGCAGGACATCGGCAAAACCATTGGCTCGACTGTCATTTCATTGTGACAGTATCCGTTTAACGACAAAGCCCCGCATCCGAACCGTGCGGGGCTTTTATTCCCTACCCCTCCCTTATACGGAAAAAAACCTGCACATAATTTTAAATTTCCGCACGATTTATCTTTCATGTCTGTTTTTTTTAAAATTCCGTAAATTTTAGTACCTTAGCGGGGAATTTAAATACTTGTTGGAGTTATGGACTATTATATCTATCTGAATGTTCAGCCTTATCTGGCGGCGTTTCTGAAAAAATCGTACGGGGATCCGGTCGAACTGGAGCGTGACAGCCCGGAATCCCGGATTATCCGGGAGTACATTTCCAGGACGCCGGACGGCGTGGCGCCGGACATGGGCGGGGATTCCAACCTGCGGATTCGCATACCCTGTTTCAGAGAGGCCGATCCGCGGGTGTATAACTACATGGGGATTTCGGCGAAAAAGGCGCTGACCGAAAGTTTCGACCAGCTGCTGGAGAAGTGCATGATCCGGGAGATCGGATCGCTTGAGAATTACCGGCGCGGTAAAATTTCAAGTCAGATTTACGCCTGGATGGAAAAGCACGGGATCCCGGACGACGCGACGAACTGGTACACCATTTCGCAGAAATATTACCGCCTGCGGAAAAAATACGTAC
This sequence comes from Tannerella sp., assembly GCA_031268395.1. Lineage (GTDB taxonomy): Bacteria > Bacteroidota > Bacteroidia > Bacteroidales > Tannerellaceae > Tannerella. The sequence goes on from JAIRXI010000101.1 coordinate 677, forward strand.
ATTCCGGCATAAAAGTGTAGTTTTTCTTTCGACTTCATGCCCCGAAAAAAAAGGAATGAAATTTTTGAAAATAATGAAAGAAACGAAATTAATAAAACAAAAAAAATGACACAAAGGAGTCTGCCCGGCTTCAAGGGCATTGAGTACGGGAATCCGGCGTCGCTGTTTATCGACTCGCAGGAACTTATTGAGGAGGGCGGTACCGTCGCCGCGTATGGAAGTTTTACCGGGATTCCGACCGTCTCCCTGTGCGGGTGCTCGGTGACGGCCGAAACGGTCGGCGGGGAGACGGTATACACGACAGTCCTGAACTTTCAGATGAAGGACTGTGAAGACCACAGCCGGCGGCTGATCAGCGAGCTGGTCATGACGGACTGCTGCTTCCGCCTGACGGATGTGTACGGCAAAAAGTATCTGCTGGGGCTGGATAAAAGACCGTATCCGACCGTCAAACCGTCCTTCCGGTCGGAAAGTCTTCCGTCCGGACAGCGGGCGTTCAGCGTCGAAATCACCTATATAAATACGGTATCCCTGCTTTTACTGGCCTGATACGGTCTTTTTATACATTATATAATAGCCGTAAAATTGCACCTGAAATTTCAATGCAATTTTTATGGCTAAAATTCAACTTGGACAAATCAGCATCGTCAATCAGTCGGCCGATAAGGTCATGATTGATATAGAAGGCATCATCGGCATTCCCGAATGGTGGCAGTTTGACGACTCGAAGAATAAAATCTCCACCTGGGACAAGTTTAAATCGCGTGTGGATGAGATTAAAAACCTGAAAGCGAAAAATGTTACCGTGAACATCCGTTCGATCGGCGGGAACACGAATCATGCATTGATGATCCACGACGCCCTGAGCCTGCTGGAAGCTGAAGTGACGACGGTCTGCTTCGGCTATACCGCCAGCGCGGCTACCATTATCGCGCAGTCGGCCGGCGACGGCAGGAGGCATATTTCCTCCAGTTCCCTTTACCTGATTCACCAGTGCAGCATTGTGGCCTCCGGGAACATTGCAGAAGTGAAAAATGCGATCGTTACGATGGAGAAAACGAATGAAACGATTGCGAAAGTGTATGCCGGGCGGTCGGGAGAGCCTGTCGATTCTTTTGTCGCCATAATGGACAAAAACGGCGGCAGGGGAGAGTGGATGACGGCCGACGAGGCGCTGCAGGCCAAACTGGTTGACCGGATACTTCATGTTGCCGCAACTTCCAACCTGGACACGGATAACATGGAGCTGTTCAATTATCCGGACATACCGTCCGGCAAACTGATTTCAAAGCCGGAACCGGAGGACGGACAGGATGGACAGGCCGGTCTGGTGAATGCCATCGTGGCCGGAATCAAGGATTTTTTTCACCCTATAAATAAAATTACACCGACAATGAACAAAACGTATGTAACGGTCAATACCCTTCTGAATGTGGAGGGGATTGAAATGAAGGACGGCAAGGCGGAAATGACCGAAGAGCAGCTGAAAACGCTGAATGATGCCATTGATGCCGCCAATGCCGCGAAAAAGGCGGCGGAGGATAAGGTAACCGAAAAGGAAACGGAAATCGGCAGTCTGAAGGAACAGATCGCCGCTGCCGCCAAGGCGCCCGGAGCGGAAACGCCTCCGGTTGTGAAACCGACGGAAACGCCCGTCGCGGAAGACGGAGACGGGATTGACATAAAATCCCTGCGTGACCTGTACAGAAATTTACCCGACTAATTTTAATTTTATACGGATATGGCTATAACCATCACACCCGACGAGCTGAAAAAATCGGCCGTCAAGTTCAGAAAAGAGTTGCTGATGATGATCCCGATCGGACTGGATTCATCCCTGCAGCACATGACGCCCCGGCTGGGGGTTCAGTATAAGGAGACGGTCGGCGAGATTCGCGGCAACGCGGAACTGGGGCCTTACGATCCCGACCGTAAAAATACGTCTACGGACATCAAGGGGCGCACTCTTGAAGTTTTTCTCGGTTCGGTCATCAAGGAATTTGACCCGAACGACGCATGGCAGTCCATCTACGGAAGTATGACGCTTCACGGGGACGGGCTGAAGAATGTGCCCGTCGAAAAGGCCATACTTGCCGCGGAAATCAAAAGTATCTCCGCCAAAATGAATGCGGCGCTGTTTTCCGCCGTCAGGGATGACGCCGGGACGACCAGCGCGAAGCTGTTCAACGGCTTCGACACGATTGCCGGAGCCGACATCACGGCCGGAAATATTTCTGCCGCGAAGGGGAACCTGGCGGCGCTTGCGGCAGCCATCTCGTCCAGCAATGCCGTTGACTCGCTGAAAGGGTTTTACCGTGGCGCTTCGGACGAACTGCAGAGCGTCAAAACCAAGATGTTCATTTCCAAATCGATCTACAACAATTATGTGGACGATTACCAGCAGACCGTCGGCGCTGTTCCGTACAATACCCAGTTTCAGAAAACGTTTCTGGAGGGGTCGAACGACCTTTGCGAACTGGTTGCCCTGCCGAACAAGAAGAGTTCTCCCTATATCCAGCTGACGACGAAGGGTAACATGCTTGTCGGCATGGGAGGCGGGAATGATCTGGAGAGACTGGACGTCGACCGGTTCAGCGCGTTCCTGGTCACGCTCTCCCTGGCCGCCGTGTTCGGCGTGCAGTATGAAACGGTTTCGCCCGAGAAACTTCTGATTGGCAAATTATATGTATCGGCTTAATTTTAAAAATTATGGCAATAAACTGTACGGGGATCAGTCCCCAGTCACTGGAATGGTGCGAGGGCAGGGTTAATCTGCCCGGAATCCGCACGAATGTTTACACGATACCCAAACGGGATATCGTAACCTGGCCCGTGTTGCCGGGAGAGTTCACCACCAGCATGGGGGAACTGGCCACGTATAAGGGCAGTTTTCTCCTGGCGGAAGATAAAAAGTGGCAGAAGCTGCAGGTGCTTGTGGATAAGTCGCCGGTTACTTCCGAAAGCCAGGGATCGAAGCCGTCCAAAACCACGCTGGTCAAGGCGACCTTTGTCCATCCGGGAACGGAAGAGGAGGCGACCGCTTTTTGCGGACTGGCCAACAATGACGATTATGTTTACATCGTGCAGACGAAACCGGGCAAGTACCGGGTAATCGGCAATGACATGTACCAGACGGAAACGAACCCGTCCCAGAACCTTGGGGGCGCCGCCACCGACGAGATGGGCACGACGCTTGAAGTTTCCGTGACGGACCGCATGCCGGCGCCGTTCTATACGGGACTGATCGAAACCGTCGACGGCGACATCAACGAGCCTATCGAAAAGCCGTAACCGGATGTTCCCTTTCCGTTTTGACGGCAGAAATTCTTCCCTGCGGGAGGGTTTCTGCCGTCTTACCTTTAATGACTTACATTATTAATATTCATATTATGGAAAATTTAACAGATAAAATTAAAGAAATTCTGGATACTCCCGATGACAGGGTAAACGTGGACGAAGCGGCTACCGTACTTCTGAAAATCAACCGAAACCAAATTCTTCACCGGAGCATTATCCGGCGTGATAATGTGGAGAAACTGAAGTACGAGCTAAAGAAAATTTATGATTTCCGAATGAGGGATCAGGCCGTCGCGGAAACGGCTGAACTTGAAAAGCAGGTCGCCGTAATCGTCAAAGAAACGCTGCCCGAAGCCGGGAAGATTGAAGCTTCGGAAACGAAGGGGATGCGTGCGGACCACGAGCAGCTGCCGGATGATATAAAGGCTAAATTTTTGGAGAATCAGAATATTTTCCCTCGTATGCGCAAACTGCATGAGCAGCTGAAGTTGCTGGGTAACGCCAGGGCGTGCGACCGGTATCCGTATTTGAAGGAACTGACCGGGCTGGATAAAAAACTGCGGGCGAACTGGGATGCGTA
>JAIRXI010000141.1 GCA_031268395.1 Tannerella sp.
AAGCCGGCAACTAATCCCAAAACGGACTAAAAAAAGACATTTCTCCAGGATTACTAAAAAAGGAAAATATCAAAAATACAAATAATATATATGCTATGTTAGTGACATTGGTCCCGGCCAGGGACGGAATGTTGGCAGAAAGAGGAATTGTTATGGCGATTTATGAAGTCTTTTTTTTGACCGGTTTCCGTTTTTTGCTGTTCTTCTCCGCCGACTGATCTATGATTTTCCTGCACGCTTCCAACGTCAATTCGGCCGGCTCCATGCCTTTCGGGATACGGTAGTTTGTACTCTGAAAGGTGATATATGCACCGAAACGGCCTTTCAGAATCTGCAGATCGGGATCTTCCTCAAACTGTTTAACGACACGTTCCGCTTCTTTGACATGCTTTTCCCTGATCAGCTGAATAGCTTCCGCTATGTTGATGGTATACGGACTCAATGTTTTGGGGATAGAGATGTATTTCCCCTGGAAACGGATAAACGGGCCGAAACGTCCGATGCCGGCAATGATTTCATCGCCTTCAAATTCGCCGACCGGACGGGGAAGACTAAACAGTTTCAGCGTTTCTTCCAGCGTGATGGTCTCGATGGACTGGCCTTTTATCAGCGAGGCAAAACGCGGCTTGGGCAGCTCCGGGTTGCCCTGTCCGATCTGGGCAATCGGGCCATAGCGTCCGATCTTGACAAAGACGGGTTCGCCGCTTTCGGGGTCGATACCGACCTGGCGCTCCCCTACCTTGTGCGCCGTTCTTATGGCGGAGGTTGCTTCCACCGCCGGATGGAAAAACTTGTAGAACTTGTCCAGCGCACGGGTCCAGACCAGTTCGCCTTCGGCAATGGCATCAAATTCCTTTTCGACATTGGCCGTAAAGTTATAGTCCATCACGTTGGGGAAATATTCCATCAGGAAGTCATTGACAACGATGCCGATGTCGGTAGGCAACAGTTTATTGCGGTCCACGCCAACCATTTCCGTCTTTTCCGCGGCGGTGATTTCCCCGTCTTTCAGCGTAAGGATGCCATACGTGCGTTCTTCGCCCGGCTTGTCGCCCCGCACAACGTATTCCCGGTTCTGGATCGTCTGGATGGTCGGGGCGTAGGTCGACGGGCGACCGATGCCCAGTTCTTCCAGGCGGCGCACCAGACTGGCTTCCGTATAGCGCGGCGGGCGCTGCGTAAAGCGTTCGGTTGCCGTCATCTCGGCCAGGCCCGGTGTTTCGTTGAGCGTGACGGGAGGCAACAGTCCGTTCTCCTGTTCCTTCTCGGCGTCGTCGTCGGAGCTTTCCATATATACATGCAGGAATCCGTCAAACTGGAGGACTTCGCCCACGGCGACGAATTTTTCTTTCTTCCCTTCGGTACCGATGGAAATGGTGGTCCGTTCCAGTTCGGCATCGGCCATCTGGCAGGCGACGGTACGTTTGTATATCAAGTCATACAGTTTTTTATCCTGGACGCCTCCGTGAATTTCCGGTTCGTTCATGTTCGTCGGGCGGATGGCTTCGTGTGCTTCCTGGGCGCCCTTGCTTTTCGTCTGATATTTCCGGAAGCGGTAATATTTTTCGCCATACGTGTTTGTGATGGTTTCCCGGGACGTTCCCAGCGCCAGATCGCTCAGGTTGACCGAATCGGTACGCATGTAGGTGATGTGTCCCGATTCGTACAGCCGCTGGGCGACAATCATGGTTTGCGACACGGAAAAGCCCAGTTTGCGGGCGGCTTCCTGTTGCAGGGTGGAGGTGGTGAAAGGCGGAGCCGGCGATTTCCGGAACGGTTTGGTGGAGATGTCGTCGACCGTGAACTCGGCCGACCGGCAGGACAGTAGAAATTCGCGGGCTTCTTCCCTGTTTTTCAGTCGCCTGTTCAGTTCCGTTTTCAGCAGTGTTTTGCCGTCGGACAGCAGGAAATGAGCCGTCACGCGGCAGAACGCTTCCGAAACGAACTGCTGGACCTCCCGCTCGCGTTCCACCAGCAGACGAACGGCTACGGACTGCACGCGGCCGGCCGACAGAGCCGGCTTGACTTTCCGCCAGAGAATCGGCGAGACTTCAAAGCCGACAATCCTGTCCAGCACCCGTCGCGCCTGCTGAGCGTGCACCAGATTGATGTCGATGTTGCGGGGATGTGTCAGGGCTTGCAGGATGGCATTCCGGGTGATCTCGTGGAAGACGATCCGCTGCGTCTTTTCCGGCGGAAGGCCCAGGGCTTCCGACAGGTGCCAGGCGATGGCCTCGCCTTCGCGGTCTTCGTCGGAGGCAAGCAGCACTTCTTCCGCTTTGGCCGACGCTTTCTTCAACTCGGATACCAGTTTCCGCTTCTCCGACGGGATGACGTATTGGGGTGCATAATCATGCTCAATGTCAACACTGAATTCCTTTGCCTTCAAATCGCGGATATGTCCGTAACTCGACAAAACTATGTAGTCTTTCCCAAGAAATTTTTCTATTGTTTTGGCTTTGGCCGGGGATTCTACAATGACTAATTTTTTCTGCATATTACTGTTGCTTGTTTTTAAATCGGGGGCAAAGATACAAAAAAACCGTATGCCCGATTCAAATTCCCGTAATCGGGCCGGACAGACGAATGGCGGGAGAGTACCGGAAGATGTGTCTAACGGATCTCCCGGGGCTTAAGGGATCCATCTATAACGATGAACGATGAACGATGAACGGGGGCATTGTGTATTTTCAAGTGCTGAAGCGTCTAATGAACATTTCGGGATTAACCCGACATGTCCATTGGCGGCCTCACCCACCAAGCCTCCTTCGTGGGCGACGCGACCAAATGGACACGTTGGGATTAAAATGTGGTGGAAATGAGGTCTCTTTGCCCGAAAGGATGAGTTCCGCCGCATACACCGGCGAAACAGGCCATGCCATCCGCTGAACGTGTGACGGCTTTTTCAGCACACAGGGTGTTACGGGTGACCCCATTCCCGTCCTGCTTATTCTCCGGAGAAAACTCATAACAATAATGAACTGTCGCCATAGCTCAAAAAACGAAAATCATGACTCAGCGCGTAATCATAGATTTGTTTCCAGTCGCCTCCCGTAAAAGCCGCCACCAGCAAGAGCAAAGTGCTTTGAGGCTGATGGAAATTTGTCAGTATGCCGTTTACCAGGCGAAACGAATAACCCGGTGCGATAAGGAGTTGAGTGGCCATGGTCAACTGATCGGTCTGTTGCCGATCCAGATAAGCGAGAATTTGGTGCAATGCCTCGGAGGGAGAAATGTCCGGAAGCCTTTCTTCATAAGGTGTCCACTGTCCGACGGTCCGTTCTTCGTCCAGCGCATCCGGATGCCGTGCCAGCATGGCGCCGATGTAATACAGGCTCTCCAGCGTCCGCACCGACGTGGTTCCTACGGCAATCACACGTCCCGGCGATGCAAGTAAACGGACCACGGTCCGGCGCTGCACCGTGAACCACTCCGTATGCATGGGGTGTGCGTCGAGGGTTTCCGTCTTGACCGGTTTGAATGTGCCTGCCCCGACATGCAGGGTGATCTCTTCCCGCTCAAACCCCCTGTCAGCCAGCGCCGACAAGGTGTCGGGCGTGAAATGCAGCCCGGCCGTAGGCGCCGCCACCGAACCCTTGATTTTTGAGTAAACAGTCTGATAGGCAGACAGGTCAGCGACTTCCGCCTCGCGATGCAAATAGGGTGGAATGGGCAACTTCCCTGCGGCGTCCAACAGGTCGGCAAAGGTGCAGAAATCCGGTTCCCACGAAAAGGCAATCCAGTGAATATCCTCGCAGGTGGCCACTCGCCTGGCCGTCAAGGTGACGGTTTTGTTTCCGGCATGAACCGTTTGTGTCAAAAGTCCGTCTTTCCATTTTTTTCGATTGCCGATCAGACATTTCCATACACATTGCTTCGTCTGCTGAAAAGCGAGCACGTAGTCGTGCGGGTCGACGGGTTCCAGACAAAAGAGTTCGATGGATGCGCCGGTTGTCTTTTGGAACAGCAGACGCGCCTGAATCACGCGTGTATTGTTGAAAACCAGCAGCGACTTTTCGGGCAAATATTCCGGCAACCGGCAAAAACGGGTTTCGCTGATGTCGCCTTGCCGGTACAGTAATAATCTGGACCTGTCGCGCCGGACAAGCGGATATCTGGCAATCCGTCCGTCCGGAAGCGGATACTGGTAATCGGCTATGCGAATCTGCCGGGGCGAGGTCATTTTATTTCCATTTGAAAGTCTGTGGGAATGATTTCCGAACGCAAAAGTACGAATTTCCCCACAGGTAAATGCTAAAGAAATCCCGGAGTGACGGCATATCTCTTTTAAATGCCTCTGTTTCAGTGGAAACAGACCGCTAAAAAAAACGTCAAAAAACGCATCATAATTTAAGAGTTTTTTTATACGATGATTGCAGATTTTTCAAAATAAAAACACTACCTTTGCGAACAAATTTATTATGTAACGACGAAGCATCGAAAAGAACCAAAGGATGATACTGATCGCAGATAGTGGATCGACAAAGGCAGATTGGCGTGTAGTGGATGAAGATGACATCATCCGATCTGTTCAGACAAAAGGCTTTAACCCGTTTTTTCAATCGGAAGAAGAAATGGGGAGGGAGATCTCTACGCATCTTTTGGACTCAATCAATCCGCTGGAGATAGATGCAGTGTACTTCTATGGCGCAGGCTGCGTGTTCGAAAAAGTAGAAATCATGCGCAGGGTGATCATGCGGCACCTTCATGTGGAGCATGTGGAGGTGAATACCGATCTGCTGGCCGCAGCCCGCAGTTCCTGCGGTACGGAAGCGGGTATCACCTGTATCATGGGGACGGGTTCCAATTCATGTTTCTATGACGGCGAACAGATTGTGCAGACGGTCTCGCCGCTGGGCTACATCCTGGGAGACGAAGGCAGCGGCGCGGATTTGGGAAAGCAACTCGTCAAAGACCTCCTGAAAGACATGATCACCCCCGAACTGAAAGAAACTTTTCTCAGGCAATTCGGCCTGACGCTGTCCGAGATCATGGAGCGCGTCTACCGACGGCCGCTGCCCAACCGTTTTCTGGCAAGTTTCGCCCCCTTCCTGTCCGAACATATTGAAGACCCGCGGATACACATGCTGGTATTGAACCGATTCAAATCTTTTCTGCGACGCAACGTAATGAAATATGACTACCGGAACTTCCGGGCACATTTCGTCGGTTCCGTGGCCTTCCATTTCAGAATCATTTTGGAGGAAGCCGCCGCCGATACGGGCGTGAAAATCGGCTCGATGATCCTTGCGCCGATGGAAGGACTGATTGCCTACCACACGACAGATCATACCCCCCCACCGGTGTTTTTTGACATATAACCGATGCGCATTTCCGGGCAAAAGAGACAGCCCGCTCATCGGGAATGCCCCGAATCAGCCAGAAAGATAATCTTTCAGTTTTATCCGCAGAATTTTGAGTGATTGGGTAATGCGGTATTCGACCGTTTTGACGGAAACGTCTAGCCGCTGTGCAATCTGCGTGTTCGACAGTTCGCCGAAACGGCTCAATTACCCTGACAGGATCAGGAGACCGTTCCGGGCATAATGTCCGGAACGTCTCCGTTTCCGGATTATTGAATTTATCAACACAAGGCTAAAGTATGAATAAAATAAATTGCAAGATAAAAAGATACCTGTTGCTGCTTATGCTGTATGCAACGCCCGTCGGTCTGTCCGGACAGTCCGGGATACTGACGGTTCACAGCGACGGACTGACCGCATTAATGGCAAAGGATGCCGTTTTGCAGGAAGGATTGAAACCCTACCGGATCGAACCGGCCAAGGCGTTCTGGGTCGAAAACCGGACAGATTCAAACCGGCTTTTCACCTGGAAACTGTCCGTCGCCCGCAGGGGACTTTACAAAGTGAACCTGCTGCTGAACATGCCCGGCGAGCGGCCGGATGAGGACCGGCGCATATCCGTCGAACTCGCCGTCAACGGGAAAAAGACGGTACGGGAAATCGTCGCCTTTCCATACTGGGAGCGGCATTCGCTGGAGCAGACCGTCGAGCTTGCCGGGGGCGACAATACGCTGTCGCTCGGACTGGCACCCGTCTCCGGTACGGGTCATACGCTGCAACTGTACTCCGTCGAACTGATCCGTCCTCAGGTCGAGCGGCAAATGGAGAAACGGGCCGCCCGCCTGCAGCGCAGACCCCAATGGTTTTCAGACGCCGGATACGGATTCTTTTTTCACTGGAACTCCAAAAGCATGCCTCGCCGGGGCGATGCCGGATCATATACCGAGGCTGTGGACGCATTCGACGTGGCTGCCTTTGCCGAAACCGTCCACGACTGCGGCGCAGACTTTATCATATTCACCACAACTTGGGCCGAATATTATTTCCCCGCGCCGCTGCAAAGCATCGACAAAATATTGCCCGGGAGGACGGCCCGCAGGGATCTCATTTATGACCTGTCAACCGAACTGTCGAAATACGGAATAAAACTCATGCTCTACTATCACTTGGGGCATGGCGATCCTGAATGGTGGGACAGGCAGGGCTTCCGGTCTCCCGACGCAGGCAATCTGTTCACGAATCTTCAGGAGATTACAGGAGAAATAAGCCTGAGGTACAAAGACCGGGTAGCCGGACTCTTTCTGGACGACGGAATGATCTACTATCCGCACAATGCTCCGTTCGAAGACATTACAAAGGCGGCGAAGAAAGGCAACCGGGACATGGTTGTCAGCTATAATTGCTGGATTTTCCCGCAACTGACCCTCTTTCAGGATTATTATACGGGGGAAAACGGCATTAGTATGGAAACGGCAAAGGCTTGGGACTGGGCGATTGATAACGCTGGATATTTCACCTCCGGTCCCCAGACCGGACTGAGAGCCACGTTTTGCGGACTGCTGGAACCCGGAGACTGGGCGCATCTGCCAAAAGATACGGATATTCCTCCGCCGCTCTTTACGTCCGAACAGTTGACGGAAATCGTACGGACGGCGATGGCCCGGCGAAATGTCCCGGTAATGAATGTATCTGTCTACCGGGATGGCAGTATAAGTCCGGAAACATTTCGTCTCCTGAAAGAATTGAATCATGCCGTTCATGCAAAACGGCACAGTCCTGTTTTAGACAGTACAAATGCTGCGCAGTCCGGACTCAGGTAGAAAACAGTCGGCAGCCGGACAGCGTAATGCCGGCGGCCTTCGAAAGAACTGTGCGAATCGCTGAAATTCACCAGCCTCCGTGCCGCCTCCCGGATTGCTTCCTTCGTCGCAATGACGGCGCACGACAGGTTGAAATGTACCCGGCCATCTTGCGTTGCGGGCCGTTTTTTTACCGGCAGGGCATCTTCCGGGCAGGATGTTGCAAACCTCCTGTCACGGCAGCCTGTTCGCAAAAACGGAATCCACGCCAGATAACCCGTCCCGGCAGGGACGGAATGTGGAGGAAAAAAGGGCACGGCGGAACATATTCCGGGGCTGTGTCCATACATGACTGTATTCGATTGTTTAATGAGGGAATGAGGTTGTTGTGTGTGGTGTATTCCCCTACTGAGGTTGTTTTGTTATTAAAATTAGGTGGAAATGAGGTCGTCTATTAACGATGAACGGGGTTTGCCCGTCAGGGCATTCATATCCATAGAAAAAGCAATTAAACCGGCGGTTGAACTCCGTACGGAGTTCCATCCTGCAGAGAGCTGTCCGTATGCTATGGATATAAATGCGGCGTAGCGTCCCGCTACGTCGTGTTAAAAGCAAGGCTCCCGCCTTGCGCCGCAACCATGCACCGCACGAAACACAATCCGAACAAAATATTTATACGCGGGATCGGCGCAAGGCGGG
>JAIRXI010000151.1 GCA_031268395.1 Tannerella sp.
ACTAAAAAAGGAAAATATCAAAAATACAAATAATATATATGCTATATTGGTGACATTGGTCCCGGCCAGGGACGGAATGTTGGTAGAAAACGGCCCGCAGCATAATCACCCCGCCCGGCGGGGGCGGAATGTGGTGGGACAACGGGGCACGTCGGACACATGCCGGGGCTATGTCCATCCGCTGTCTTACCCCGCGCGAAATAATTCCATTCTGATCACATTCCGTCCCTGGCCGGGACGGGCCTTCCTTAACGATGAACGGGGTTTGCCGGGTACATTTCAAAATGTCGTTTTTCATACCTGTGCCCGTTATTGCAGGACAGCGCACCGTGCACCGTCATTGCGAACGCAGGGAAGCAATCGCCGATACACGCATGGATTGCTTCCTGCTCCGTTCCTCGCAGTCGCAATGACGACGGAATTCGGCTTTTGAGACAGCCCCATATTGCGTTGCGGGCCGTTTTTTCCTTAACGATGAACCTCCTTTCCACCTGATTTTAATAACAAAACAACCTCAGTAGCAAACAGGCATGAACCCTCCGGCAAAACCTCATTACCTTATTATTTATAACCGGAGAGTTAAGGAGGTAATGAGGTCCGCCAGTATTATCATCTGCTGCTTGCCGCTACTGAGGTTGTTTTGTTATTAAAATGAAGTGGAAATGAGGTTATCTGTCCGAAACGCAAGTTTGCCGTGCGGCGGTCATAAGCGTTTCGTCCCCTGAACACATAGTTTTACCCGTGAAGCTTCCCCGTTCATCGTTCATCGTTAATGACGTTCATGGCTGCGGCAGCTTTGCGTCCGTCGCCCATGGCCAGGATGACGGTTGCCCCGCCCCGGACGATGTCGCCCCCGGCATATACGTCAGGCAAGTCGGTCTGCATCGTTTCCCGATTGACGATGACCGTGCCCCGCCTGTCAATATTCAGTCCCTTGAAGGCGGACGGAACCAGCGGATTGGGCGAGACGCCAATGGCCACAATGACCATATCTACGTCGACCGTTTCGGTGGCGCCGGGAATCCCGACCGGACGTCGCCGACCGGAAACGTCCGGCTCGCCCAGCGCCATCTGCTGCAACACCATCTGCTTCACGCGCCCCTTTTCGTCGCCGATGTATTCGACGGGACTGTGCAGGTTCAGGAAGACGATGCCTTCTTCCCGGGCATGTCTCACTTCTTCGATACGGGCGGGCATTTCCTCTTCCGAACGTCGATAGACAATCATGGCCTTTTCGGCGCCCAGCCGCCGGGCGGTACGTACGGAGTCCATCGCCGTATTGCCCCCCCCGATGACGGCGACGCGCCTGCCGAAGAGCACGGGCGTGTCCGTTTCGGCGCGGCTGGCTCCCATCAGGTTGACGCGCGTCAGGTATTCGTTGGAGGAGAGTACGCCGGCGAGATTTTCGCCCGGCAGGTTCATGAAGTTGGGCAGTCCGGCACCACTGGCGACGAATATGCCCCGGTATCCTTCGGCGTGCAGGTCTTCGTACGAAATCGTCTTCCCGACGACGCAATTCTTGACAAAGCGGACGCCCATCTGTTTCAGGATGTCGATCTCGATGTCGACAATGTCGTTCGGCAGGCGAAATTCGGGGATGCCGTATTTCAGGACGCCGCCAATTTCGTGTAATGCTTCATACACGGTCACCGCATATCCGAAGCGGGCCATGTCGCCGGCAAAGGACAGTCCGGCAGGGCCGGAACCAACGACGGCAATCCGCCGGCCGTTAGCCGGGGCGCAGGCGGGAATCGAAAGGTTGCCGGCCGTGCGCTCGCAGTCGGCGGCAAAGCGTTCAAGATAGCCAATGGCAACGGGGTCGCTTTTCATCTTCAGATGGATACAGAGACTTTCGCACTGCTTTTCCTGCGGACAGACGCGGCCGCAGACGGCCGGCAGCGCGGAGGTTTGCTTCAGTACACGGGCGGCTTCGGGCAAGTCGCCCCGCTCGATGTTCTTGATAAATTCGGGAATGTTGATTTCTACCGGGCAGCCGGCCATGCACGAGGGATCGGGACAGTCAAGGCAACGCGAGGCTTCGGTCTGGGCCTGCTCCGCGGTCAGGCCCAGGTTCACTTCTTCGTAACTGCGGCTGCGACGGAGGGCGTCAAGTTCCGGCATCTTCACGCGGGGAATGGCGATACGCTCCCTGTTCTTCATGCTCCGCCGCAGCGCTTCGCGCCAGGGGGTGTCGCGCCGGGCCTTCAACCAGTCTCTGTCAATCATTTCTCTGCCTCCCTGTAGGTGTTGAGCCGCAAGATCATTTCATCAAAATCTACTTCATGGGCGTCAAATTCCGGCCCGTCCACACAGACAAATTTCGTTTTCCCGCCGACGGTTACGCGGCAGGCGCCGCACATCCCGGTGCCGTCTACCATAATTGTATTCAGCGAGGCGACCGTCGGGACGGCATATTTTTTTGTCAGCAGCGCCACGAACTTCATCATCACCGCCGGGCCGACCGTGACGCAGAGGTCTACCCTCTCCCGCCGGATGACGTCTTCCACGCCGCCGGTGACAAGCCCTTTGCGGCCATACGAGCCGTCGTCGGTCATGACCTTCACTTCGTCGGAACATTTCCGGAGTTCGTCTTCCAGGATGACCAGTTCTTTTGTCCGCGCAGCCAGGACGGTAATGACCCTGTTCCCGCTATTTTTCATTGCCGCTGCAATCGGCCACACCGGTGCGGCGCCCACACCGCCACATGCGCACAGGACGGTGCCAACGCGTTCGACATGCGTCGCCCTGCCCAGCGGCCCGACCAGGTCCGTGATTTCGTCTCCTTCGTTCAGGGCGCATATCTTTGCCGTCGATTTCCCGGCCCGCTGTACCACCAGCGTGATCGTGCCCTTTCGCACGTCGGCCGCGGCAATGGTCAGGGGAATCCGCTCGCCGTATCTGCCGATCTTTACAATCACGAAATGACCGGCTTTCCCGGATCTGGCGATGAGAGGCGCCTCAATCTCCAGCCGGACTACGTTTTCCGAAAAAATGGCTTTCCCGACAATTCTGTTCATGATGGGTTGTTCACACGGTTATCGTCATTCAAACAGGCCCTCGTCACGTATCAGCATCAGGATGGCTGAATGGGGAACGATGAGGTACGTCTCATCGAAGAAACGGATTTCGCAGGCGGCGTTCTGCAAATAGACCGCCAGGTCGCCTTCGTGCGCCTGAAGCGGGAGGTAGTGTACTTCGTCGTTTCCTTTCCTTTTCCACACCTCGGATTCGTCCGTTTGCGAAGGAAGCGGATAGCCCGGCCCGATCCGGATGATATAGCCACTCTGGATTTTTTCGCCCTGCTCTACGGTGGGTGGGAGGTACAAGCCTGATTTGGTCTGTTTCCGGGGATGCTTCGGCTTGATCAGCACCTTGTCGCCTATCATGTGAAACTTCTCCGTATCCTTTTGATCAATCGTCAAATGCATCGTTCATTTATTTATAATCGGGAGGCAAAGATAAGGAAAAAACCGGACAGGCAGCGGCGAGGCAGGAATTAGTGATAAAAGAAGAAGACCGGCTTGCATGGCAACCGGGAAAATGCAATCGGTTGCGTCGCCGACGAAGGAGGCTTCGCGACACCGACGAAGGAGGCTTCGCGACATCGACGAAGGAGGCTTCGCGGGTGACGCAGCCCATGGACATGTTGGGATAAAGTGATTCCGTCAAGGGATCTAAAAAAAGATTTGTCCGGGAAATGCCCGTCCGAGAGAAAAAAACTTTTTACCTTTGGCACGTATACAGCGGAGGAATGCGGATGCCGCGCCGGAAAGACGGCGGACGGTCGCCCGGAAACTCCGGATAACATACGGAAAGAAACATCATTTAAATCAGAAAAATTGGTATATGAAGAAATTGTTTTTTAAGACCGCTATCCTGACAGCCATCGTGATGCTGTCGACAGGCGGAGTGAATGAGAAACCGGCGGGCGAACGCGCGCTGCCTGCCGGAAACGTGACGGACGACCCGCTCAAAAGCGGCTTTGCAAATCCGCCCGATGACCAGCGCGTCGGCTGCTACTGGTACTGGATCGACGACAAAATCACCCGCGAAGGTGTTGTCGCCGACCTCCACGCGATGAAAAAAGCGGGAATCACCCGCGCCTACATCGGCCTGACCGGTGGCGGCAAGGAGGTCAAGTTCCTGTCCGAATCCTGGTGGGATCTCCTCCACGCGGCCATGAAAACCGCCACCGAACTCGACATCGAAATCGGGATGTTCAACTGCCCCGGATGGTCGCAGTCCGGCGGGCCGTGGATCGACCCCTCGCAGTCGATGCGCTATCTCGCCTCCGTTCAGCGGACGGTGACGGGACCGAAAAAGTTTTCGGAAAAAATGCCCTTTACCCGCGAGCAGATAATCGGTACAGACCGACTGTCCTGGGGCGACGAAAACTATCAGAGTAAGCCCGAAGATTTTCAGGACGTGAAAATCCTTGCCTTTCCGGTAAGGCCGGCCAACCTCGTGAACCTGTTCGATGCTCCGGGCGCGAAGATTGCGTTTTCGTCCAATATCGCCGCACGGGAATTTCCCGTCAACCTTCCCGCCAAAGACGAATCGACCATCACGCTGACCCTCCCGAAACCGCTTTCGGCCCAGGGACTCACCGTCCATATCGACGGCCCGTTCCGCAGCCGGGGGGAGTTGCAGGCTAAGGTCGGCGGCTCGTTCGTCACCGTAAAAAAGTTCGGCATGGACCGCACCGACACCGGCCTTAGCCGCGGATTCGATCCCTTCGCGCCCTTCGCCGTCTCCTTTCCCGAAACAAAGGCGTCCGAGTTCCGGATTGTCTTCAGCAACACGGGCGACAAATCCTCCGTCACCGGACTGTCCCTCACCGAAGCTCCGGTGATCGAGCGTTATCCCGAAAAAACGTTTGCCAAAATGTTCAACAGCCTTGCGCCGCCGTGGGAAGCCTTTATGTGGGACCACGAAACGGGCGACGCCTCGCTTTCGATTGACCCGCAAAACGTGATTGACCTTTCCGGCCGCCTTTCCGCCGACGGCACGCTGACGTGGGACGTCCCGGCCGGCGACTGGGTGATCCTGCGGACGGGAATGATGCCGACCGGCCTCCAAAATTCGCCCGCCATCGAAGGCGGCGCCGGGCCGGAGGTCGACAAACTTTCATACAAACTCACCCAGTACCATTTCGATGCCTATCTGGGCGAGATTCTCCGCCGCATCCCCGCCGCCGACCGCAAATCGTGGAAACTGAACATCATGGACTCCTACGAAAAAGGCGGACAGAATTTCACCGACCATTTCATCGAAATATTCAAACAGCGTTACGGTTACGACCCCGTCCCCTACCTCCCCTCATACTTCGGTTTTCCGGTCGGATCGCCGGAATTGTCGGACAGATTTCTCTGGGATATGCGCCGACTCGTCGCCGACCGCATCGCATACGAATATGCCGGCGCGCTTGCCGACCGTTCCCACGAAAACGGACAGACAACATGGTTTGAGAATTACGGGTCATGGGGTTTCGCAGGAGAATTTTTGCAGTACGGCGGACAGGCGGATGAAGTGGGCGGCGAATTTTGGACAAGCGATTTCATCGGCGATGCCGAAATCCGCTGTGCCACCTCCTGCGCGCACACTTACGGCAAAACCAAAGTCTGGGCGGAAGCCCTCACTTCCGGCGGAGGACATTACACCTATTACCCGGGCAACCTGAAACGTCGCGCCGACTGGGCGCTGGCGGAAGGAGTGAACGCTTTCATTCTGCATGTATATATCCAGCAACAGAATGACAATGTGTACCCCGGCGTCGACGCATGGTATAATATACAGTTCAACCGCAAAAACACCTGGTTTTCACAACTCGACCTGTACACCGATTATATCCGGCGAAGCGGATTTATGCTGCAAAAAGGCGTTGATGTGGCTGACGTCGCCTATTTCATCGGCGAAGATGCTCCGAAAATGAGCGGTATCACAGACCCCGCAACGCCGGAAGGTTTCCATTACGACCATATTAA
>JAIRXI010000269.1 GCA_031268395.1 Tannerella sp.
AACGCAATCAACCGTTTCCGGGATTTCCTGGGAAAAGAAAGGATTGAATTTAACGACATATCCATCAATCTGCTTGAAAAATTCGTTTACTACTATCAGAAGAAAGGCCACAAAAAGAATAGTATCGCCAACTACCTGACCTATATCCGTTCCATGTTCAACGCCGCAATAGACGAATATAATATAAACCCTGCCTGACCGGTTATATTCAATTATCCATTCAGGAAAGTAAAGATAGAACGGGAAATAACCGTTAACCGTAATCTCCCTGTTGATACCGTCCGACGGATAAGGGACTTTAACCCGAAATCGTATCCGATGCGGATAGCGATAGACATGTTTATGCTCCAGATGTATCTGTTCGGGACAAACACGAAGGATTTGTTTTACATGAAACATGAAAACATGGTAAACGGGCGCCTGCAATTCAACCGACACAAGACAGACCGGTTTTACAATATTAAACTGGAACCTGAGGCATTGGAAATCATTGAAAAATACAAAGGAGAAAAACACCTGATGTGGTTTGCTGATAATTGTCATCTATACCGAAATGCCGGATATAAAATAAGCAGAAAGCAATAAAACCACTACTTTATGTCTATCAAAGTAAATGTACTACCCTCTGATATAAATCCTCTCGGCATCGACGACCATATCGGCGGAGTATTCGGCCACAATGTCGGCCAGAGCCTCGATGTTCCGGTCGATAACGGGATTGAACCAGTTGATGGGACGGCGGTTGCCGGTACCCATTTTGTAGAAACTGAGGGGATTGGTTTCCTTGAGTTTGCCGTATTTGTCCGTCCATTTGGAGCCGCCTTTGAAACCGCCCTGGCCTTTGCCGGCGCCGCGGTGGATGTAAACGCCTTCGCGGGCAAAGGTAAATCCGATACGATCGGCTTCCCTGCCGTATTTCTTGTCGTAATACACATGCGGCTTGATGGAATCGGAAAGGCGAACATCCTTTTTTACCAGGGAGCGGACATTGCCCTTGAGCTGCTGGGATACGGATTTTGCCCAGTCGATTACCTTGCGGTTATATTCTTCCTGTCGTTCGGGATCCTGCGCCCGCAAGTATTTGCCGACTTCGGACAGGGATCGGATGTTCAGCTCGAAAGGAAGTCCGTCGAGTTTGGCTTGCCGTCCGGTACGGTTTTGTTCCACCTTGGCGTCATTGATGTATTCGATTATTCGTTTATTGGCGCCCATGTTTATTCGTTCCAGCAGGTTTGGTCAATCCGGCAGTCAAGACCGACGTCCATATTGAATCCGAGAATGACGCCGTAGAAGTTTTCACCGATTGGGCCGACACCGCGGGCGGTAAAACTGGACTCGTCCAGGTAAGTCATGCCGCTGTCATAGCGCTGGTGATCCCGTACCATTCGGGCGATGATTTGCCGGACAATGGCAGCACATTCTTGCTGGGCAGTAAAAACAGTATCCGTATCTCCGGAGACGGTCTGTTTGGCCACCATGAAAAAATACTGCGGACGCTCCATCAGGGAATCGGAATTTTTCCATCCGAAATCGGAGTTGTTGCCGTCGATGGCGACAAGGATCATGCCGGAGGCGGACGACAGGCGGGCGTTCAGTTCGGAAAGTTCTTCCACTTCCGTAGCCCGGTAGAACTGCTGCTGCGTATCGGTATGGGAGATGGCTTTCAGCCGGCGGGCAAGACTTTCTCCGTATTCGAAGTGATGGTATTGTTGCTGCATAATCGAATGATTTTGCAGCAAAATAAGGTAGTTGGGGGCAAAAGAGAAAGGACAAAAAAGCCCTGCCGGAATTTGGCAGGGCTTTGAAATTCAGATCATGACTATTGCGAGCAGAAAAATGGCTGCGATAATTATAATGACGGACAGCAGTGCCCCTGTTAATCCTGGCGGCCTGGCATAAATCAGAGCCACAGCCACAGAAATGATACCTGTTACTGTAATAAATGTCATCATGTTGCAAAAGTAATAATTATTCCGGGAGCAGCAAACAGATAAGCTGCCTTAACTGCTCGTAAGCCGTCATTTTTGCCGGGTGGGAATCGGACGTCATTATGATATCCAACAGTGCAATAGCGGCTTCCCGTGTGGTGGGAGGGGTGATCTCGGCGGTCATGATTCACCTCCTTTCATGCCAAACGAACAGGATGCAAAATAAGACTTTCCATCTACGGAATACAAAATGGAGATTGACTTGTTGTCAAGAGAACGACAGGCCTTGAAGCCTAATACGATTGCTGTCTTCGGAAGTGAGGACATGAATGATCCGTAAGGATCGGCGCCGATGGTGGTGAGCGCGGGGTGTTTCTTTTTCATTTTTGAATGAGTTTGACTTATAGTACAGATAAACGGCTGTACATTCCCCGTCGTCAAACTCATTCAAGTGCTAAGCACAAAAACTTTAAGGAAATAATACAGCCGCAGTATATATCGGGCATAAAAAAAGCCCTGAATTTGGGCGACCTTAGCCGCACTTAAATGAATTTGACATTGCAAATATAGGGATAATATTTGGAAATGCAAAGAAAAGAGAGGAAAAAAATTAGCGGTTGTTGAAAATAAAGTCCAAACCTTGAGAAGTATAGAATTTAAATTTATGGTCGGAAGAAACAAGGGGTATCTTGTCAGAGATGGCTTGAGCTATGATTACATGGTCATTAGGATCATTATGTTCGTTTACGTTAATATCCATTTTTGCATATTGCAATAAATGAGTTTCATTCAAAAGTTTCACTTCAATTCCCATATTCTTTATGGCGGTCAACACATCTATGGCTGATTTGAAACGGAATTCTCCGATTATACCTCTTTTATGCAAGTGTATTATTTCCTTAATCACAATCGAACTCACATAAAATGTATTGGAGTAATCAT
This sequence comes from Tannerella sp., assembly GCA_031268395.1. Taxonomy (GTDB): domain Bacteria; phylum Bacteroidota; class Bacteroidia; order Bacteroidales; family Tannerellaceae; genus Tannerella. Next base: position 2,871 of record JAIRXI010000269.1, read on the forward strand.
CAATAATCCTGAATACATCTCTATGTATTTCATCAGTATCTAGCAACATGAATACCACAATATTGGTATCTAAATAGTATCTCATTTCAGAACTGCCCTCATATCTGATATAGTTCCTTTTTTGTATTCTGTTTTTAAATACTGTGCAAATTTGGAAAGTTTTTTTACTTTCGTTTCTTTGTCTGTTTTCTTTTCCGGTTTCTTTACTTCAGTTACCATCATTTTATGATTAAATTTACAGTACAAAACTACTATTTATTTTCGTCTTGTCAAAGTATTGGGCAAAAATATATACAACAAATCCGCCCGCATTATCACAACGCAGGCGGACTACTTCAGGTGTAATTCGACAATAAAGAAAAAAAAACAATCTACTTTTTCACCTTTTCGGCATTTTCGGCCGCAATTTCTATCGTATAAAGCGCATCATAGAGCAGCGCATTTTTTACCGTTTCCTTTTTCGTAACATCGTTGGACGCCAGGGCGTCGACAACGCGCATCTGATTCTCGAAGACGCTCCCGGACGACGGTTCGCCGCCGGAAAAGGTTCGCGGGAACTTTTCGGCCAGGAACCGCATCGTTCCCAGGAAGAACCAGAGAGCGGCCGTTTTGACCGTCGGAGACATGCCGCGCATCAGCTGCGGATTGCGCCTGCCGCGCTCGCGATCCCGTTTCGTCCGGTAGATGACGGACAGGAAGTCGTGTATGGCGTCCGGATCGCTCTGCATGGACTGGAAGTACGTCAGCAGGAACACAAATTCCTCGTAAGTGATGTCCGTCAGGGCGTCTTCCGGGCCATATACCCATTGGCAGCCGCATTTCGTTTGCCGGAACGGATTGACCGTAAGCAGGGGATTGACGGATACCTTCCCGTCATGTTCGGTAAAAAGGTATGAAAAGATGTCGCAGACAACAGAGACTTCTTCGGCCGAAAGATCGTATTTCGCTTTTCCGGCAACGATGGTATACCGGAACGTATTCGTCAGCAGTTTCCGGTACTTTCTGACGTAAGCTCCCATGCAGAAAAGCAACATTTTAAGTTTGATTTCTTCCTCCGACGACTGTTTGCCGGCCAGACCGATCAGGTATGTCAGCTGCTCGACGGTCAGCTCGTTCCATGTGCCGGGAAGCTCGTAGATGTCTTCGTTCAGTTGTAGCGTTCTCATCCGATATCTGCAAAAATTTTTTTATCCTGACTGTTCCAGTTCAATTTTTCCGAACTGTCGATGTTGAAAGCCTTGAGGGCGTCCATGATTTTGGCTTTCCAGTACCCCGACTGTTCGGCGTAGTAATTGCCGGTATTCGAGGCGTCTTCAAACAGCGGGCGAATAAGCGGCCGGTATTCGGGTCGGCCGGGTTCTGCACACTGTTCGCGGGTTACGGTACCCGTATGCAGCAGCGCCACCCGCGCGGCAATGTAGGGCTGTATACAAGCGACCAGTTCCTTTTCCGGGCCGGTCAGTCCGGAGGCGAAGGGATTCAGGGAGCTGAATATCTCCCCGGTAATCATGTCCCTGACCTCCGAGCGTTCGACCCGGCGAACCGGTTCAATCAATTTCTCAAACGTCAATCGGCTGTGGCTGATGTCTATCATGCCATGATACTGGAAGTCGGTGGCGTTGCGGAAGAATTTCGGGCGGGGCATTGTCCGGTACGGGCTTTGCTCCCATTCCGGAAATCGGTCGGCGTACTGTTCCAGCCAGTCCAGCATGGATTCCAGGTTCTGCCATCCGCGGAACATGGCCGATTCGCGGGCGCGCTCCACCTTGGCATCGGAAGCCGGCGCAAGGTTGTCGGTACGTGTGACGGTATGCCCGGCGTCGCCGAACTGGATGCTCGATTCGTATGTGGCGAGCATAGATGATAAAGGCCCCAGGGCAAGCCGGGCAAGGCCAAGCAGTGTACCCGCGTTCGCATCCTGGTTTTGGTCGCCGGCATCCAGGCAGGCGTTCAGCCTGTCGATCAGCTGCGTTCCAAGGTAACGGTGCAGGTAGAAGCGTTCGGCGTCGGCCACGAAGGGCTGGAAGGCTTCCCAGGGAGCAGATTTGCCTATCTTTACCGTCAATTTTAATGTGTTGATGTCTCTGATCAGCGTCATGTCGTTACGTTTTTTGATTGCCTATCTGCTTTTCCGCGCCGGTGTTCTTGTCGAGCGTCGTCAGCATGATGTTGGGGATGACGAAGTGAATGTCCGGATTCCATCCGTTGATGGCCTTCACGACATAAAGCGGCAGCAGCAGCATGTCGCGGACGGGTTTCGTGAGCGCCTGCTTGATGATAAACAGTTCGCGGGCTTCCGTCCCGTTGATGCTTTTGCCCTTTCCCGGCGATGCACCCTGAAGAGAGGGATGAACGCCCATCGCATAACAGATGGCATTACTCGCTTCCTCGGAATCTTCGATGTATTCGCCGCCCTTGATGAAAGATTCCAGGGGCTTGATGATGATGTCCTGTTCCTCATATCCCTTTGTCATGTCATAGCGATAATGCGAAACGAAGCTTTTGCCGGCATTTTCCTCTCCGGAGAGAAATTCATTGAGCTGTTTGAGGAAGAGCAGCTTGCGTTCCGCTTTTTTCTTCGGCTCGGTGATGCCTTCGGTTTTGAAAAGCTTGTCCCAGAAACTGACGTTTATCTGGACATGGTATTTGAGTACCATCTGATTTTTGATCAGCGCCTGTTTGAATTTGGGAATGGCGCAGGCGAAGTCGTACCATCCTGATTCGAAGATAGACCACCAGTAAGGTTTGGAATAGTAGAACCGTCCGGGTGTCGGCAGGGAAAGGGACATGACGAAACGCTTGTCTTTGCAGTCTTTCAGCTTGCCGGTTTTTTCGTCGGGATAGATACCCTTGCGCTTTTTCAGGTCGTAAATGGGTGCATCGCGGTCAAGAAAGGGCGTTACCGTCAGATCGTCCGGATAACCTTCCGTCCATTTGGCGGAATAGCCGTGCCATTCGATGCGTCCGGTCTTTTCGTCCTGTTCGCTCAGCCGGCTGAATACCGCCTCCTTCTGGCGGAGCATGACGATTTTCGGCTTCTTTTCGTCCTTATTGAAGATAAACTCCACGAATCCGTCGCCGAAAACAGCCATGTCGTTGCCGAGTTCCTGGTGTACGCGGTTCATGTTGTTGTCCTCAAGAAAACGAAAAATCTCCGGCGCTTCGGCAGGAAGCATTTCCTCATAGACGATTTCTCTTTTTTCGTTACGCTTTTTCCGGCAAACGATCACGCTGTCGCCGTAGGCTATCCGGGCGTTAAAGTCAATATTGGACGAAACGGAGATGTTTTTTCCGATGGACTGCATGACTGTTGTCGGCAGGTTATTGCCCTGCCCCCAGGAGACGAATTTGATGGATTCGGTTTTCCGGTTTGCCGGCGTAATGCTTACCGATGATTTCGCGTCGTTTGTAATCCCGGACGAATCGGCCATGGTTACAATGGCTTTGCCGCCGGCAAGATATGCCGTGTCTTCAAAGTCAAAAATCTGCTGTTCTATTACTTTTGTCATACGATTTATAAATATACGCTTGCGCCGTTAAATTCGATAATCAGACACTTGCGGATGGTTTTCGGGCGGGTGTCGCCTGCCGGCATGAGATTCACGGTAGAGCCTTTACTGTGAATCGACGTGCAGATACAGCCGGGAATACACGAAATTTCTCCGGTACTCTTCTTAACGTAGGAGATGGAAAACGTTACCGGTAAACCCGCTGCGTCTTTCTTTTCCATTTCTTCCCATATCTTGGAAATTTTTATCCTTTTCGCTTTTTCCATACTGCAAGGATTATTACCGACAAAACGGCTCCCGCTCCGAGGATGACCCACAGGAA
>JAIRXI010000273.1 GCA_031268395.1 Tannerella sp.
TTCTCTCTGACTTACTGTATTGCTACGTGAGTCGCACGGACGGTGCACAACGGGCCGTTATTGCAGGACAGAGCGCCGTGCGCCGTCATTGCGACGAAGGAAGCAATCCGGTGAAAGAATGTCTGGTTTGCTACCTGCTTCGTTCCTCGCAGTCGCAATGACGGCGCACGAAAGGTTGAAATGCGTCCGTCCCGCCGATTTTTTATGCCGGTTCCAAATAATTCCATTATTTTTGCTGTCCGGATGCAGCGTCGGCGGAACAGCCGCTTTCGCAACTTCCGGCGAGTTTTGCACATACGAAAATGAGTTGCACATGAAGAAAATGAAAATTTCCCTGTTGGGACAGGTCGCGCTGGCGATTGGACTGGGAATCCTGTTGGGACAGTTTTTACCGGCGGCGGTTGCGCGTATCTTTGTGACGTTTAATTCCCTGTTCGGGAATTTTCTTTCGTTCTCCATCCCGCTGATTATCCTGGGACTTGTGGCTCCCGCCATAGGCGAACTGGGCAAGGGCGCCGGAAAACTGCTGGCCGTCACGACGCTTCTGGCATACGGCTCGACCATCTTCTCCGGTTTCTTTACCTTTTTCAGCGCTTCGGCCGTCTTTCCCCAAATGCTTTCGCAGACCACGCTTTCCGCGCTGGAAAATCCGGAACATCAAATGCTTGCCACTTACTTTGCCGTCGACATGCCGCCCCTGATGGACATCATGACCGCGCTGCTGCTTTCGTTCGTGATTGGGCTGGGGCTGTCCGTCATCGGGGGGACGACGCTGCAAAACGGATTTGCCGATTTCAGGGACATCATTACCCGGCTGATTGAAAATGTCATCATCCCCCTGCTGCCGCTGCATATCTTCGGCATTTTCCTGAACATCACCCTGAGCGGTCAGATAGCCGCCATTCTGTCGATGTTTATCAAAGTGATTCTGGTGATTTTCGTGCTGCATATCCTGCTGCTGCTGATACAGTTTGCGGTAGCGGGGCTGGTGGGGAGGAGAAATCCGCTGGTTTTGCTGAAGAACATGTTGCCGGCTTACGCCACGGCCCTGGGCACCCAGTCGTCGGCCGCCACGATCCCCGTCACGTTGAAGCAGGCGCTCAAAAACGGCGTGCGGGAAACCGTCGCCGTTTTTGTGATACCGCTCTGCGCAACGATTCACCTGGCCGGCAGCACGATGAAGATCGTGGCCTGTGCGATGGCCATCATGTATATGGCGGGACAGCCCGTTACGCTGGGCGGTTACGGCGGATTTATCCTGATGCTGGGCATTACGATGGTGGCCGCGCCGGGCGTGCCCGGAGGGGCCATTATGGCGGCGCTGGGACTGCTGGGCGGCATGTTGGGATTCGACGAAACGCTTCAGGCGTTAATGATCGCCCTCTACATCGCCATGGACAGCTTCGGGACGGCCTGCAACGTGACCGGAGACGGCGCCATTGCCGTCATCATTAACAGGATAGCCCCGCTGTTCACGGGCCGATCGTCATGAAAAGTTATGGATATGGATATGACCGGTTTTTTTGAACTGTATCCGTGGATGTTGCCCGTCGTTATTTTTTTCGGGCGCATTTGCGACGTGACGCTGGGAACGCTGCGTATTATTTTCGTGGCCAAGGGCGAAAAGAAAAAAGCGCCGCTGGTCGGCTTTTTTGAAGTATTTATCTGGGTCGTCGTCATTTCGCAGCTATTTACACATGCCAACAGCATGATTGCCTACCTGGCCTATGCCGGCGGATATGCCGCAGGCAATTTTGTGGGCATACTGGTGGAAAATAAAATTGCGTTCGGCTATCAGCTGTTCCGTATCTATACGAAAAGCGACGGGCTGGCGCTGGCCCAGCAGTTGAACAGGAACGGTTTCGGCTCTACGCATATCCACGGCGAAGGCGTTGTGGCGGAAGTAGAGATTGTCGAAACGGTGGTGAGCCGGAAGTCGGGGAAAAAGGTGGCGGACATCATCCGCATGTTCGATCCGAATGCTTTTTACGTGATCGAAGACATCCGTACCCGGGAAAAGGGAATCTTCACGACCTCTTCCGCCGGAGCGCCGAGGCAGGGAAAATGAGCCGGGCGGAGGAGAACCGTCCCGTCGCCGTTAATGAATTTGTTGTTGTACTTTTGCATAGAAAATTTCACCGGATAAAATGGCTTGCATATTACATCTTGAAACATCCACGTCCGTCTGTTCGGTCGCACTGTCGGAAAACGGACATACCGTTTTTGACAAAGTCTCGTACGAAGGCCCTTCCCATGCCGCCCTGCTGGGCGTTTATGCGGAAGAAGCCATCGCTTTTGCCCGCGCCGGCGGTCGTCGACCGGAGGCGGTGGCCGTCAGCAGCGGACCGGGATCGTATACCGGGTTGCGTATCGGGACGTCCCTGGCCAAAGGACTGTGCATGGGATGGGGGATACCCCTGATTGCCGTTCCGACGCTCAGGCTGATGGCCTTGAATGCGACTGGCCGCACCGGGGGACAGGACGGCCTGTACTGTGCGATGCTGGACGCCCGGCGGATGGAGGTATATGCGGCGATCTTCGACGTCCGCCTGCAAACCGTGCGGGAGACCGCGGCCGAGATTGTGACGCCGGAGACGTACCGGCCATTTCTGGACAGGGGGACGGTCTTTTTTTTCGGTAGCGGCGCAGCGAAATGCCGGACCGTCATCACGTCGGAAAATGCCCTGTTTCCGGAGAATGTGCATCCCCTGGCTGCCGACATGGCGGCGCTGGCCGAAACCGCTTTCCGGGAACAGGCCTTTGTGGATCCGGCCTGTTTTGAACCGTTCTACCTTAAAGAATTTATAGCCACCACGCCCAAAAACAGCCTGCCGGGAGCATGAAAGGGGGAAGGCGACGGTCTTTACTCATGACAAACCAGCCCTCATGGCGCCTCCACAGGGCAGCCGTGTCCGATACGGGTCATGGGACCCGTGCCGCGTGAGGCTCAAATGCACCTCGCATAAACCGGAGCAGTCACAGTTCGGAGATTTGCACTATATTTGCAATCCGAAAAGGAAGAAACAGCAAATGCAGGATATATATGGTATATTATGAAAAGGGAAGCCGTGATTATGCCTTCGGCGGAGAAGAGCTGAAAGAAGCCGTTTTCGCGGCGTTCGACAGACTGGGAAGGCGGAAAAAAGTACTGGCCATCCCGCCCGACTTTACGCGCTATCATTCGCGTGCGGGCGAACTGATGCGGTATGCGTATGCATACTACGGCGACAGCCTGACCGACATTCTGCCGGCGCTGGGCACGCATTTCCCGATGACGGATGCCGAAATCGGGCGGATGTTTCCCGGTGTGCCGCGCACGCTTTTCCGCGTGCATAACTGGCGCGAAGACGTCGTCACCGTTGGGAGGGCGCCCGGCGAATACGTAAAGGAAATTTCCGGAGGTGCGGTCGACTACGACTGGCCGGCGCAGGTCAACCGGCTGCTTGTCGAGGGTGGATACGACCTGATCCTCTCGCTCGGGCAGGTCGTCCCCCACGAGGTCATCGGCATGGCAAGCTACAACAAGAATATCTTTGTCGGCACGGGCGGCGCCGAAGGCATCAACAAAAGCCACTTTGTCGGCGCGGCCTACGGCATGGAACGCATCATGGGACGCACCGAAACGCCCGTCCGCCGGCTGCTCAACTACGCCTCCGAACACTTCACCGCCCACCTGCCCGTCGTCTACCTCCAGACCGTCGTTTCGCAGGGCGGCGATGGCCTGCAGATGCGCGGCCTCTTCATCGGCGACGACTGCGAGTGTTTTGAAAAGGCGGCCCGCCTGTCGCTCGAAGTCAACTTCCGTATGCTCGACAGGGAGATGAAAAAAGTGGTAGTCTACCTTGACCCGGAAGAATTTCGAAGCACCTGGCTGGGCAACAAAAGCATCTATCGCACGCGCATGGCGATAGCCGACGGCGGCGAACTGATTGTCCTTGCACCCGGACTGCACCGCTTCGGCGAAGACCCGACCATCGACCGGCTCATCCGCAAGTACGGCTATGTCTGCACGCCGCAAGTACTCGACTGCGTAAGGCGCAACGCAGACCTCCGGGACAGCCTCGGCGTGGCGGCGCACCTGATACACGGCACTTCGGAAGGACGCTTCAAAATCACCTACTGCCCGGGGAACCTGACACGCGGGGAGATCGAGGGTGTCGGGTTCGGCTACGCCGACCTGAACACGATGACGGCGGTCTACAATCCCGAAAAGCTGACTGACGGCTGGAACACCGTCGGCGGCGAGGAAATCTATTACATCTCCAACCCGGCGCTGGGGCTGTGGTCATACCGGGAACGATTCAACTAGCGAAACAGTGAAAGAAGACAGACGGCCAAAGATTGTGGCAGACGACCGGATCCCCTTCCTGCGGGGCGTGCTGGAGCCGTATGCCGACGTGGCATACCTGCCGGGGGCGAAAATCACACGCGGCGACGTGGCAGATGCCGATGCGATTCTCACGCGCACCCGTACCCGCTGCAACGCGGAACTGCTTGAAGGGAGCCGCGTCCGCCTGATAGCCACGGCCACCATCGGCTACGACCATATCGACACGGACTGGTGCGGGGCGCACGGTATCCGCTGGGTCAACGCGCCCGGCTGTAACTCGTCGTCCGTGCAGCAGTACATCGTGGCCGTGCTCGTCGCCCTGGCGAAGGAACAGCGCCGGACGCTGCGCAAAACGACGCTGGGCGTGATCGGCGCCGGCAATGTCGGCAGCAAAGTGGCCGGCGCCGGCGCCGCGCTGGGCATGAACGTCCTGCTGAACGACCCGCCCCGCGCCGCACGCGAAGGTGCCGCTGCTTTCACGCCGCTCGGCGAACTGCTGGCCCGGAGCGACATCGTCACCTGCCATACGCCGCTGACAAAAGACGGCTCCTGCCCGACATGGCACCTGTCGTCGGACGCCTTCTTCCGGCAGATGAAGACGGGCGCCGTGTATATCAACTCGTCGCGCGGAGCGGTGACGGACTCCGAGGCGCTGAAACGCGCCGCACAGTCGAAACTGTCCGCTTTCGTACTGGATGTGTGGGAGGGCGAACCGGCGCCGGATGCGACGCTGCTGGCGCAGTCGTTCGTCGGCACGCCCCATATCGCCGGTTATTCCTCCGACGGGAAGGTCAACGGCACGGCCGCCTGTATTCACGAACTGTGCCGCTTCTTCGGACTGGACATCCTGCCCGACCACTATCTCGCGGCAGTTCCGCCACCGCCCTTCCCGGTCGCTTTTACGGTGGACGGTAGCGGGAAAACACCCGAAGAGGTGTTTTACGAAGCCGTCATGCATACGTATCCCGTCATGGAAGACAGCCGCCGGCTGAAACAGTCGCCGGAGACATTTGAGGAACAGCGTGGAAACTACTGGAACCGCCGCGAGTTTGGAAGCTACACGCTTCGACCGGACGGCGCAGACGCGGACGTCGTCGACGGCCTGAGGAAACTGGGATTCCATATTGCACCGTAAATGAACCGCCATAACACAGCAGTACAGCCGGACTGTCCGCAACAGGACAGCCGCATTCCGGGAAAGACGGCCTCCCCCCGCCGCATGGCAACCGGGGAACTCCGGACGGACGGCGGAACCGGAAGACTTTACAATTCGATAATTCAAACTTTATAAATTCAGAAAAGAACAATGGAAAAATTAGCAGACATCGGCCTGATAGGACTGGCCGTAATGGGAGAAAACCTGGTATTGAACATGGAAAGCAAAGGCTTCACGGTCGGCGTTTTCAACCGCACGGTCTCGAAAGTCGATACTTTCGTGAACGGGCGCGGGAAGGGAAAAAACTTCATCGGGGCGCACTCGGTTGAAGAACTGTGCCGGTCGCTCAAACGTCCGCGCAAGGTGATGATACTGGTCAAGGCCGGTCAGGCGGTAGACGGTTTCATCGAACAGATCATCCCCTGCCTTGAGCCGGGAGACGTGATTATCGACGGCGGAAACACGCACTTCCCCGACACCGTCCGCCGCACAGCCCTCGTCGAAAGCAGGGGACTGCTTTACGTCGGCACCGGCGTGTCGGGCGGCGAGGAAGGCGCCCTGAACGGCCCCTCAATGATGCCCGGCGGCTCGAACAACGCCTGGGAACTGGTGAAGCCCGTCTTCCAGGCCATTTGCGCCCGCGCCGACGGCGCACCCTGCTGCGACTGGGTGGGCGAAAACGGCGCCGGGCATTTCGTGAAGATGGTGCACAACGGTATTGAGTACGGCGACATGCAGCTGATCTGCGAAGTCTACCAGATCATGAAAGACCTGCTCGGCATGACAGCCCCCGAGATGCACGAAGTCTTCAGGACGTGGAACGAAGGCGAACTGAACAGCTACCTGATCGAAATCACGCGCGACATCCTGGCCTACCGCAACGAAGCGGGTGAAACCGTTGTCGACCGTATCCTCGACACCGCCGGTCAGAAAGGCACCGGCAAATGGACAGGCGTAGCCGCGCTCGACCTGGGCGTCCCTCTGACGCTGATCGGCGAATCCGTCTTCGCGCGCTGTCTCTCGGCACAGAAAGACGAACGTCTGGTCGCCTCGCGCGAGCTTGCCTGCGTGCAGCCGGCCTTCACCGGCGACAGAGCCGCCTTCGTCAACGACCTGAAGAGCGCCCTCTATGCCTCCAAAATCGTCTCCTACGCACAGGGATACCTGCTGATGCGCGAGGCCGCGAAGGAATACGGATGGAACCTGAACTACGGCGGTATCGCCCTCATGTGGCGCGGCGGCTGCATCATCCGGTCCGCCTTCCTGGGCAAAATCAAGGAAGCCTTCGACCGCAACCCCGCCCTGACCAACCTCCTGCTCGATCCCTTTTTCAAGGAGAAAGTGCTTGCGGCACAGGCCGGGTGGCGTACTGTCGTCTCCACCGCCATCCGGAACGGTATCCCCGTCCCCTCGATGAGCGCCGGACTGACCTACTTCGACGGCTACCGCACCGAACGCCTTCCCGCCAACCTCCTGCAGGCACAGCGCGACTACTTCGGCGCACACACCTACGAACGCATCGACCGTCCCCGCGGCGAGTTCTTCCACACCAACTGGACAGGCAAGGGCGGCGACACGGCGGCATCGACCTATGTCGTCTGAAAACGGGCCGCACGGGCACATTCCTGTCCGGGGAGGCCGGCCTCCCCGGACAGGACAGCCCTCCCTCCGGAAAAGAACGGTCCGCCGGGAAAAACGTCCGGACGTCTACAGCCTGTAGACAGGAACAAATCCGGTACCCGTTCCTTTTTCTTGCAGGGTAAAACCGGGACATAAACCTGCGTTTTGGATAAGGGCATTACCGGGACTTTTGTACCTTTGCAGAAAAACGGAATAATGCAGCACGGACACAAACATGAACATACCTACACGCCGGCATCGCTGAACAGGACATTCGGCATCGGGATTGCGGTGAACCTGCTTTTTGTAGCGGTTGAGTTTATCGCCGGGCTGTATACACATTCGATGGGGCTGCTCTCCGACGCGGGACACAACCTGAGCGACGTGGCCAGTCTGGTGCTGGCCATGCTGGCATTCCGGCTGGCCGGGGTGCGCTCCAACCGCAGATATACATACGGATACAAGAAAAGCACGGTGCTGGTATCGCTGCTCAATGCCGTGATTCTGCTGGTAGCCGTGGGGGTGATCGTTGCCGAAAGTATCGGGAAATTCTTCCATCCGCAACCGGTAGAAGGTGGCGTCATCATGGCCGTTGCGGGCGCCGGCATACTCGTCAATGCCTTCACCGCTTGGCTTTTCAGGAAAGACAGGGCGCGGGATATTAACATAAAGGGCGCCTACCTCCACATGGCCGCCGATGCACTGGTGTCGGCAGGGGTTGTCGTCTCGGGACTGGCAATCGTTCATACGGGCCGGTACATTATCGACCCGGTGACCGGACTTGTTGTGGCCGCAGTAATCGTCTGTTCTACCTGGAGCCTCCTGCAGGACAGCCTCAGGCTTTCACTCGACGGCGTCCCCAGGGACATCGACCGGGATGAAATCAGGGTACTCATCCGCACCATCGCCGAAGTGAAAGACGTCCATCACCTGCACATCTGGGCGCTGAGCACGACGGAAACGGCGCTGACGGCGCATATCGTCATTCCGGATCTCTCCCGGATGGAAACCGTCAAGTCCCGGATCAAACGCCTCCTGCACGATCATGCCGTTTCGCACATCACGCTGGAGTTTGAAACCGGCGAAACGGACTGCCCGGACAGCAGTCTCTGAACCTTCGGCTGCGGCCTGCCCGGTTCGGAGATTTTGGGGATACCGCATTTTCATGTAATTTTGCAGAACAGTTATCGTGTATGCGGGATGGCCGGCATGAATAAGACATGGATATTAGAACAATAGAAATAACGGTTCGGACGTTTCGGAGAGACGAACTGTCCGGCGATGAACGGCAGTGGATGGATGCAGCCATTGCCGCAGCGGAACGGGCGTATGCGCCGTATTCCGGTTTCCGTGTGGGCGCGGCGGCTGCACTGGCCGACGGAACGCTGGTGACGGGCAATAATCAGGAAAACATGGCCTCTCCGTTGGGCCTGTGTGCCGAACGGGTAGCCCTGTTCAGCGCAGCCACCCATTATCCGGACGTGCCGGTAAAGGCGCTGGCGGTGGCGGCCATCCGGGAAGGCAGGGTGGCGCCATCCATTGCACCCTGTGGTGCCTGTCGTCAGGTACTGCTGGAAACGGAACAGCGCCAGCGCCGTCCGGTGCGCATCCTGCTCTGTGGCAGCGAAGACATCCGCTGCGTAGATTCGGCAGCCTCCCTGCTTCCGCTCCCGTTTGAACAGACATTCCCTTAAGGGTTGCGAAACAGGATAGAGATAATCCCGTGTTCTCCATTTATTAACCCAAAATATCCATTAGACACTTCCTCCGTCGTGTCCGGAAGAAGCCCTGCCGGTAAAAAACGGCCCGCAACGCACGATGGTCCGGGACGGCCGGGACGGGTTGACGGGCAGATATTCCGTTTGCTGCCTGCCGGCAGTCTTTCCTGACTTCGTCACTGGGTGTCCCAGCGATTTTTAGGCACCTGAGAATCGCGTAAACGACCCCGAAATATTTTTTTGCTCTCAAATATCCTAATCTCATGTGCTTAACTTTAGTTTGGGTGTCCCAGTGACAAAGTCAGG
>JAIRXI010000283.1 GCA_031268395.1 Tannerella sp.
GCGACGCTTCTGCGAACCCGGCCATGCAAGGAGAAAGGGCGAAGACGGATCTGTCTTCGCCCTTTTCTGCTTATCCCAACATGTTCATTGAACTATGAACTATGAACTATGAACGATGAACGGGGGTTGCCCGTCAGGGCATTCATATCTATAGCATACGAATATCTCCCTGCAGGATGGAACTCCGTACGGAGTTCAACCGCCGGTTGAATCGCTTTTTCTATGGATATGAATGCCCTGACGGGCAACCCCCGTTCATCGTTCATCGTTCATCATTCATCGTTAAGGAAGGCTCCTGCCTTGCGCCGCAACCAGGCATCGTGCATCGCGTGAGACACCATCCGAACAAAACAGTTATATGCGGGATTCGCGCAAGGCAGGAGCCTTGCTTTTAGCACGACGTAGCGGGACGCTACGCCGAGCAGGGGAAACCCGAAGCAATCCGGATGAGCCCCGTCATTGCGAGGTACGAAGAAATCGCCAAATCGGGCACGGATTGCTTCGGGCTTCCCGTTTCGGCGATTGCTTCGTTCCTCGCAATGACGGCGCACGACAGGTTGAAATGCGCCCGGTTTGCCCGTCAGGGCATTCATATCCATAGAAAAAGCGATGAAACCGGCTGTTGAACTCCGTACGGAGTTCCATCCTGCGGGGAGATATTCGTATGCTATGGATATGAATGCCCTGACGGGAAAACCCCGTTCATCGTTCATCGTTCCTCGTTCCTCGTTCAATGGACATCGTTCAATGGACATCGTTCATAAGAGGTCGTGTCTAAGCCCCGTCGCCGGACCGGCATACGGCCTGTAATGCGGGGAGTTAGTAATATTTAACTGGAAAAATGGAGGCAGACCCCTTTAACATTTCTATTTTTGTGCCGCGATAAACGAGAAAATAAGGAGAAACAAAGTAATTACATATTTCATTAAATAGCATTATGAACCAAACGGTAGATATTCGAGAATTGAATGAACGGATCGAACAGAACAGTTCGTTCGTCAACACGATCACCATGGGAATGAACCAGGTCATCGTGGGTCAGAAACATTTAATCGAGTCATTATTGATCGGGCTGCTTTCCGACGGACACATCCTGCTGGAGGGAGTACCCGGACTGGCCAAGACGCTGGCGATAAAGACGCTGGCGTCGCTGATTGAGGCCCGGTACAGCCGGATCCAGTTTACGCCTGACCTGTTGCCGGCAGACGTGATCGGCACCATGATCTACAGCCAGAAAAGCGAAGAATTTCTGGTGAAGCAAGGCCCCGTGTTTGCGAACTTCGTGCTGGCGGACGAAATCAACCGGGCGCCGGCCAAGGTGCAGAGCGCCCTGCTCGAAGCCATGCAGGAACATCAGGTAACCATCGGCGAGTCGACATACAAGCTGCCGGAGCCGTTCCTGGTCATGGCCACCCAGAACCCGATCGAACAGGAAGGCACCTACCCCCTGCCCGAAGCGCAGATCGACCGTTTCATGCTGAAGGTCGTCATCCACTATCCCGGCAAGGAAGAAGAAAAAAAGATCATCCGGCAGAACCTGTCCGGCGAGATTGTTCAGCCCCGGGCCGTGCTGGACACACAGACGGTGCTGGAGGCACGCAAGATCGTGCGCGAAGTCTATCTGGACGAAAAGATCGAACGCTACATCGTAGACATCGTCTTCGCCACCCGCTTCCCCGCCGAACACAACCTTCCCGGCCTGAACAACATGATTGCCTTTGCCGCCTCGCCCCGCGCTTCCATCAACCTGGCCGCCGCCGCCCGCGCATACGCTTTCATCAAGCGCCGCGGTTACGTGATCCCCGAAGACGTGCGCGCCGTCTGCCATGACGTCATGCGCCACCGCATCGGACTGAGTTACGAGGCCGAAGCAAACAACCTCACCTCCGACGAAATCGTCAGCGAAATACTGAACAAGATTGAAGTTCCCTAAATTTACACCCAGAACTCAGGCATTGGAAGCATGGAAACAAGCGAACTGTTGAAAAAAGTCAGGCAAATTGAAATCAAGACGCGAGGACTGTCGCGCAACATTTTTGCCGGCCAGTATCACACCGCGTTCAAGGGGCGGGGCATGGCCTTCAGCGAAGTACGCGAATACCAGTTCGGAGACGACGTCCGAGACATCGACTGGAACGTGACGGCGCGCTATGTCCGTCCCTACATAAAAGTCTTTGAAGAGGAACGGGAACTGACCGTCATGCTGATGATCGATGTTTCCGGCAGCAAGGATTTCGGCTCCGTCACCCGGATGAAGAAAGACGCCGTCACCGAAATAGCCGCCACGCTGGCTTTTTCCGCCATTCAGAACAACGACAAGATCGGCGTGATCTTTTTCTCGGACAAGATCGAAAAGTTTATCCCGCCGCAGAAAGGAAAACGCCATGTACTGTATGTCATCCGCGAACTGATTGATTTCCGTCCGGACGACCGGAAAACGGACATCGGCCAGGCACTGCGCTACCTCACAAACGCCATCAAAAAGCGGAGTACGGTCTTCCTGATCTCCGACTTCATCGACAGCCGCAGCCACGCGGATGCGCTGACCATCGCCAGCCGCAAGCACGACGTCGTCGCCATCCAGGTCTACGACCGTCGCGAAGCGGAACTGCCCGGTATCGGTCTGATCAAGGTCCGCGATGCCGAAACGGGCGTCGAGCGGTGGGTCGACAGTTCGTCGCGGCGCGTGCGCGACACCTACCGGAACTGGTGGACGCGGCGGCAGGAAGAAATGAACAGCACGTTCAACAAGTGCAGAGTAGATTCGGTCTCCATCCGTACGGAAGACGACTATGTGAAATCGCTGATAGCGCTCTTTGATAAACGAAACTGAACCGGCCATGAAGTTCAAAAAACATAGACTGTCCATCCGCTGTCTGATACTTTCCGTCCTGCTGCCGGTCATGCAGACCCATGCCCAGACGCTGATTGAGGTCAGGCTGGACTCGGCCGATATTCTGATCGGAGAACAGACAACCCTGCACCTGACCATCACAACCGACACGGACAGGCACGTCTACTGGCCTCTTCCGGACGACCAGCTGATGCCCGGCGTGGAAATGCTGTCGCTCTCGCAGCCCGATTCGACCGTAACAGACCGCAAACTGACCATCAGGCAGGACATTCTGGTGACTTCGTTCGACTCGATGCTCTACCTGCTACCTCCCTTCAGGGTGATTGACGGAACGGATACCGCCTACTCCAGCCGGGTCGCCCTGAAAGTCTCGACGCTGCCGGTCGACACGGATCATCCGGAAGAATTTTTCGACATCAAGGACGTCTGGAAACCGCCATTCGTGCTGGCCGACTACTATCCGCTGATTTTCGGCATCATAATCGCGCTGACGCTCCTGTTCCTGATCTGGTATGCCGTGAAGCGCCTCCGCAGCAACCGTTCGCTGGTGCCGTTCAAGCGGGCGGAACCGCCACTTCCGCCCCACGACGAAGCCATCCAGGAACTGGACAGAATCAAACACAAAAAACTCTGGCAGCAGGGACGTTACAAGGAATATCACACGCAAATCACGGATGCGCTCCGTCACTACCTCTCCAGACGCTATACATTCAACGCCATGGAAATGACGTCGCACGAAATACTGGAAGTGTTGCGGGAAAAGAATAACGACCGGACGGCATACGATACCCTCCGGCAGATACTCTATCTGGCAGACTTCGTGAAGTTTGCCAAACTGTATCCCCTGCCCGACGAAAACAGCCTGAGCATGTCGAATGCCTATCTGTTCGTCGATCAGACCAAACCGGAAGAAGTATCCCCGCCGCCGGCGGTGGATCCGGACGGAGAGGAGACGGAAATGAAATATAAACCGGACAGTGACACCCATATAAAAGGAGGCGTAAGATGATATTTGCAAACCCGGCTTACCTGTATTTACTGCTGCTGCTCGTCCCGCTGACCGGATGGTACATCTGGAAAATGCGCAAGAACCAGGCGAGCATGCAGGTCTCGTCGGCCCGGGCGTTTGTTCCCTCCGCGACGAACACCTGGAAAGTTTATCTGCGTCACGTGCCCCATGTGCTCCGGATGGCGGCTGTCGCCTTCCTGATTGTGGTGCTGGCAAGACCCCAGTCGACCGACAACTGGCAAAACTCGACCACCGAAGGGATCGACATCATGCTGGCGATGGACATTTCGAGCAGTATGCTGGCCGAAGACCTGAAACCGAACCGCCTGGAAGCGGCCAAGAACGTGGCAGCCGCCTTTATCAACGGCCGGCCGAACGACAACATCGGACTGGTGGTATTCTCGGCCGAAAGTTTCACGCAATGTCCGCTGACAACCGATCATGCCGTCCTGGCGAACCTGTTCAAGGACATTCACAGCGGCATGATTGACGACGGAACGGCCATCGGACTGGGACTGGCCAATGCCGTCAGCCGGATCAAGGACAGCCAGGCCATATCGAAGGTCATCATCCTGTTGACCGACGGTTCCAATAACCGCGGCGAAATTGCTCCGGTCACGGCTGCGGAAATCGCCCGGACGTTTGGCATCCGGGTCTATACCGTCGGCGTAGGGACGACGAAAGGCGAAGCGCCGTACCCTTTCCGGACGGCGTTCGGCATCAAATATCAGAATATCGCGGTGGATATTGACGAACCGACGCTGAAACAGATCGCTTCCACAACCGGCGGACAGTATTTCCGCGCAACGGACAGCGCCAGCCTGAAAGCGATCTACACCGAGATCGACCAGATGGAGAAGACGAAAATCAGCGTGCAGGAATTCAGCAAGAAGCAGGAAGAATACAGAGACATTGCCCTGCTGGTCTTTGTCCTCCTGCTGCTGGAGATATTGTTGAGATATACATTGTTTAAAAAGATACCGTAAAGAAGAGAGCTTATGTTTCGTTTTGCAAATCCGGAATTTTTATATTTGTTACTGCTGCTCCCCGTACTGCTGCTGTTTTTCATCCATGCGGCAATTTCCCGAAAGAAAGCCATCCGGAAATACGGAGACCCGGAACTGGTGCGCCAGCTGATGCCGGAAGCCTCGCCCAAGCGTCAGCAGTTGAAATTCGGCTTGCTGTTTGCGGCCGTGACGACGCTTGTCTTTGTGATTGCCGGGCCGCAGTTCGGCTCCAAGATTGAAACGGTCAAGCGGCAGGGAGTGGAAATCATGGTTTGCCTGGACGTCTCCAATTCCATGATGGCGGAAGACATCAAACCCAACCGCCTGGAAAAGGCCAAACAGATGCTGTCGCGCATGACAGACGGCTTTTCGAACGACAAGGTGGGACTGATTGTCTTCGCCGGCGACGCCTTTACACAGTTGCCGATTACGTCGGACTACATCTCGGCCAAAATGTTCCTGTCGTCAATCAACCCGTCGATGGTTTCGTCGCAGGGGACGGCGATCGGCGCGGCCATCAGTCTGGCCATGCGTTCATTTACTCCCGACGAGAAGGCGGGAAAAACGGTCCTGCTGATTACGGACGGGGAAAATCATGAAGACGATGCCGTGAAGGTGGCCGCATCGGCTGCGGAAAAGAACATCACGGTGAACGTGGTGGGCATCGGACTGCCCCAGGGTGCGCCCATACCGCTCAGCGGCACCAGTAATTTCATGAAAGACGCCGGAGGCAATGTGGTCGTTACACAGTTGAACGAGCCGATGTGCCAGGAAATCGCGGCCGCGGGGAAAGGCATCTACGTACGCGCCGACAACACCAATTCGGCCTTGCGGACGCTACAGGGAGAAATCAACAAAATGGACAAATCCGAAATAGACAGTAAAGTCTATTCGGAGTACGACGAACAGTTCCAGTTGCTGGCATGGATTGCACTGGTGTTGCTGATACTGGAATTTTTGGTCATGGAACGGAAGAATCGCATTTTCCGAAAGGTAAAATTATTTTCTTAACTGATTGGGATGATGAGCATGAAACTTAAAACAATCATCGGAGTGACGGCCGGCCTTTTGTGTGCCGGGACGGTTTTCGGGCAGAAAGCCGAGCGCAGGCACATCCGTGAAGGGAATACATTATACGGCAGCGAAAAATTCACCGAAGCGGAGATTGCTTACCGGAAAAGCGTAGACGTAAACCCCCGTTCCGTCGAGGGCGCATACGATCTGGGAAACGCCCTGTACCGCCAGCAGAAATATCCCGAAGCCGCCGAGCAATACCAACTGATTGCCGGGCAGAGCGAACGGCTGTTATCCGAAAACAGGGGAGCAAACGCGGCCCGCCTGGCGCAGGTATATCACAATCTGGGGAATATCGGCATGGAAGGCAAGGAATACGCGAAAAGCATCGAGGCCTACAAACAGTCACTGCGGCTGAATCCGAAAGATGACGAGACGCGATATAACCTGGCGCTGGCGCAAAAGTTGCTCGACGACCAGCAGCAGAATCAGGATCAGCAGGAAAATCAGGATCAGCAGGATCAAGAGCAGCAGGATCAGCAACAAAACCAGCCGCAGGATCAACAGCAGCCGCAGGATCAGGAGCAAAAGACGCAGGAGCAGCCTCAGCCCGACGAACAGATGAGCCAGGACAATGCCCAGCAGATACTTGATGCATTCCTGCAGGACGAAAAGGACACGCAGGAAAAGGTAAAGAAGGCGCAGGCAAAACAGCAGGAACGTCGCAGAACCGACAAACAGTGGTAACAAAATAAAACGAAAACCGATATGAGACAGACTGTCATTTTCCTGTTCGCCGTGATCTTCTCCGCCGCAGGAATGGAACTGAAAGCGGAAGAGGTGACTTTCAAGGCCTCCGCTCCCAATGCGGTTGTCATGGGGCAGCAGTTCCGGCTGACGTATACGCTCAACGTCGACGACGGCCGGGAACTTCGCACACCGGACTTTGCCGACTTCGACGTCCTGATGGGGCCTACTCCCTCGGTATCAAGAAGCATCCAGTTCATTAACGGTGTACAGACCAGTTCGGCTACGCAGACAATCACCTATATCCTGATGCCAAAAAAGGAAGGAACATTCAACCTGGCCCCGGCAACCATCAAAGCCAGGAATGCCAATTATACCTCCAACGCGCTGGTGATAAAAGTCCTGCCCCCCGATCCGGCCGGAAATGCCGGCGGAACGCAGGGAGGAGACGGAAGCCAGGCGGCCGCCTCGTCCACCGGCCTCGGAAGCGAAGACCTTTTTGTCCGCATAATCCTGTCCGGCCGGAACGTTTATGAACAGGAAGGTTTTCTGGTGACGTTCAAACTCTATTCGCTGGTAGACGTGGCAGGTGTGCCAAGTTTGAAGTTTCCCGAATTTGAAGGTTTCCTGGCACAGGACATCGACGTGAATCCGCAGTGGACGCTGGAGAACTACAGCGGACGGAACTACCGCACAGCCGTGCTGAAGCAGACATATCTCTATCCGCAACGCCCGGGCAGGATCACCATTGAATCCGGCAAGTTCGACGTAGTCGTGCGGATGCGCACGCAAAAGAAGGTGCGCAGTATTTTCGACGATTTCTTCGATTCCTATCAGGACGTGAAAAAAGAATTGACTTCGCCGCCGGCAGCCGTCGACGTCAAGCCCCTGCCCTCCGGCAAACCGGCTTCGTTCAGCGGCGCCGTGGGCAACTACACGATGAAAACGTCTGTCAATACCGCGAACATGAAGGTGAACGAAGCCGTCACGGTGACCGTGAATCTTTCCGGTAACGGAAACATCCGGATTGCGAAAAATCCGGAAGTCCTGTTCCCAAACGACTTCGAAGTGTATGACCCCAAAGTCGACACGAAAATCAAAACGACGACCGCCGGTACAGGCGGCACGAAAACCATCGAATACATGGCCATACCACGTTATGCCGGCGACTTTGAGATTCCGGCCATTGCGTTTTCGTATTTCGACCCGAAAGACGGGGCCTACAAAACGCTCCACGCGGATGCCTGCCCGCTGCATGTCGAAAAGGGCGCCGACGGAGAAGGCGCCGCTCCGGTGGTGTCGAATTTCAGTAACCGGGAAAACGTCAGGCTGCTGGGGCAGGATATTCGCTACATCAAAGTCGGGAAGATGCATTTCCTTCCGAACAGAGACATTTTCTTCGGATCGCTGACCTGGATCCTTGTCTACGTAACCGTCACGGTTCTTTTCGTTGCCTTTTTCATCATTTACCGCAAACAGATGAAAGAGAATGCGAACATCGCGCTGGTACGTACACGAAAAGCCAATAAAACGGCGGTGCGGCGACTGAAAAAGGCGGAAAAACTGTTGAAAGAAAACAGGAAGGAAGCTTTTTACGACGAAGCGCTCCGGGCCGTATGGGGCTACCTGAGCGACAAGCTGAACATTCCGCTCTCGCACCTGACCAAAGACAACGTCGGGGTGGAACTGTTCAAATACGGCGTGGAAGAATCCCTGTCCGGCGAATTTATGGACATCCTGAATGCCTGCGAATTTGCACGTTACGCGCCCAGCCAGGCGCCGGACGCCATGGATCATTTGTTTAAACAGGCGGTAAATGCCATCGGCCGGATGGAGAATACCATAAAAAAATAAGAATGATGGAAACGTTAAAGCGGTTTTTCCTGTCCCTGTTTCTCGCGTGCATCGCTCACGGCCTGACGGCGCAGGAAGTATTGAAAGAAGCGGAAGCGGCCTATGCACGGGAAGACTATGCGACGGCGATCGAACTGTACGAAAGCGTATTGAAAAACTACGGAGATTCGTACAAGGTATATTACAACCTCGGCAATGCCTGTTATAAAGCAGGCAAGACGGCGCCGGCCATCCTGAACTACGAACGTGCCCTGCTGATGAACCCGGGCGACGGGGATGTCCGTTTCAACCTCGAAATGGCCAGACTGCGCACGACCGACAAAATCGAGCCGCTGGGCGAGCTGTTCATCACCCGCTGGGTGCGGACGGTGCAGAACCTGTTCAGCGTAGATGTGTGGGCCGCCGTCGGAATCGTCGGATACATCCTGTTTGCAGGTTGCCTGGCGCTCTTCTTCCTGGCCAAATGGATGCGCCTGCGGAAAATCGGTTTTTACGCCGGGATCGTATGGCTGCTCATTGTCATCTGCGCCAACCTCTTCGCGTGGAGCGAGCGGAAGGCGCTGACCGAACGCGCCGGCGCCATCGTCTTTGCCCCGACGGTCACGGTCAAAAGTTCGCCCGACGCCAGCGGGACCGACCTGTTTGTCCTGCACGAAGGCGTCAAAGTCTTTATCAAAAGCACGCTGGGCGAATGGAACGAAATCGAACTGGAAGACGGCAGCATCGGGTGGATTCATCAGAAGAACATCGAAAAAATATAGCATTTTGTGGCCCGAACAGATACTGGAATATGAACGCGAGGCATTCCTGTGGCTCAACGGGAGTCACACGCCTTTTTGGGACAGTTTCGTCTGGCTCTATTCCGGCAAAGCCGTATGGATACCGCTCGCCCTCTGGATTCTCTTCACCGTCTGCTACCGGAAAACGTGGAAAGAATCGCTGCTCATACTGATTTGTCTTGCATTGGTCATTACGCTGTGCGACCAGTTTGCCTCCGGTATCTGCAAACCTCTGTTTGCGCGCCTTCGCCCGACCCATCATCCGGACTTTTGCGAACAGGTCCAAATCATCGGCAACTACCGTGGCGGGCGTTACGGTTTCATCTCCAGTCATGCGGCCAACGCGTTCGGCTTCGCCGTTTTCACGCTCCTGCTGTTCCGGGACCGCCGGTACACGCTGACCATTCTCCCGTGGAGCCTGCTGATGGCCTATACGCGGATATACATGGGAGTACATTTCATTTCGGACATACTTCCGGGCGCCCTGGCCGGCAGCCTTTTCGGGTTTGCCGGATACAAACTGTACCGCCGGATGCGCCGGATAACCGGAAAACCGGCGGACGGACCGCCCGGTTACACTCCTTCCCAAATCCGGGCGGTCGTCTGCGGCTTCGGACTTACGATTGCATACATGCTTGCATACAGCTGGATAAAAACCGGGTAAGCCGTCAGGTTTTCCGTGTAATTTTATCCGCGCTTCAAAATACGTGACCCGTCATGTCAAATGCCTGTTTTCATTTCAAACGGTTCACCGTCCGGCAGGACGGCTGTGCCATGAAGGTAGGCACCGATGGGGTATTGCTGGGCGCATGGACAGACGTCTCCGCATGTCGGAGAGCGCTGGACGTCGGCGCCGGGACGGGACTGATTGCGCTGATGATGGCCCAGCGCAGTGAATCCATGCCGGTCGACGGCGTCGAAATCGACCCGGACGCCTGCCGTCAGGCAGCCGCAAATGCAGCCGCCTCGCCTTTTGCCGCAAGAATCCGTCTGTATCGGGACGACTTCAGCCATTACGCCCGTACGGCGACGCAGCGTTACGACCTGATCGTTTCCAATCCGCCCTACTTTGCCCGTTCGCTCAAGTGTCCGGACGAAAGGCGCCGACTGGCGCGTCACGACGACGGCCTGCCGCTCGACGGTCTGCTCACCGACAGCCTGCCGCTCCTGACCTCCGCCGGACGCATCGCCCTGATCCTGCCTTTCCGGCAGGAAGAAGAACTGCATGTGCAGGCGGAAGCCTGCGGTCTGCACTGCATCCGCCGCACGGAGGTAATCCCCGTGGAAGGCGCCGCGCCCAAGCGCCTGCTGGTCGAGTTGACCCGCGAAGCACGGCTTTCCGTCGAGGCCGGTCGCCTGACCCTTACGGATGTCCGATGCCGGCGCACGGCCGCATACGTGGAACTGATGCG
>JAIRXI010000317.1 GCA_031268395.1 Tannerella sp.
TACCATTAAAAAGATGTATGCCGTATAAATATGCTGTATAACATATTTGCAAATGCAATAGAAACGATGAACTTCCTTAACGATGAACGATGAACAATGAACGATGAACGGGGTTTGCCCGTCGGGCATTCATATCCATAGAAAAAGCGATTAAACCGGCTGTTGAACTCCGTACAGAGTTCCATCCAGCAAGGTGATATACTATTCCTGCGGAGTAAACGGCCCGCAACGCACGATGGCCCGTCCCAGCCGGAACGGGCCGTTTTTTACCGGCAGAGCATCTTCCGGACATGACAGGAGAAGCGTCCAATGGACATGTACACAATGCCCCGTTCATCGTTCACAAACCGTTTTATTCAAGTATGCGGCGGGACTCATCCCTTCGGGCAAAGGAACCTCATTTCCACCTAATTTTAATAACAAAACAACCTCAGTAGCAAGCAAGGCATAAACCCCCTCCGGCAAGACCTCATTACCTTATTCTTTGTAACTGTAGGGGATAAGGAGGTAAGGAGGTTCGCCCGCATATATCTCTGCTACTGAGGTTGTTTTGTTGTTAAAATGAGGTGGAAATGAGGTCTTCTGTCTGAAACGAAGGTTTGCCGTGTGGCGGTCATAAAGAGATTCGTCCCACGTCACATGGTTTTACCAGTGATCCGTGATGTTCTTTCCCTGCATCCGCTACGGTATGTAAATATCCGCCGGCACGGTACTGTATGCCGAAAAATAGCCGACGCCGCCCTGACTGATATTCGTCGTGATATTGGAAGCCGGGCCGCCGAAGAACGGATTTTCGCCCCGCTTTTCCGACTGGCACTGCCGGACGAAGTCATAAAATCCCTTTTCGATCCGGCTGATGCATATCGTGATTTTGTCGCCGGACTGTACAAACGTCGCTCCGCTGTCTTCGCTGATCAGGCCGTTTCTGTTGGATATGTCGTCGAAATACATCAGCGGCATCCCGTCGAGATACTGGCCGTTGATGCCCAGATCGGAAAAGACGGCAAACGTGGACAGCTGATATTCCATCAGCGTGTCGTTGAGGATATAGCGCACCATGTAATAATCTTCGGAAGGGTCTTCGGAGGCGTAGAGGTTCACGGCATAATGCAGGTATCCCATGAGGCTGACCGGCTCGACGGTGAGGGAATCGATCCGGAAAGGAGGAAGCATGGTCGTGACGGCTCCGTATGTTTCCGTTCGGCCGTCTCCGTCGAAATCCACTTCCACGCTCAGCCGGTAGCTCACTCCCGGTATGGCGGCCATGGCCTGGACGGTCCGGTAGCATCCCCGGTCTTCGGGCAACTCTTCCAGTGCAAACGCCTGACCGTCCGAGGCCTGTATCTCCACGACCGCATCCGATACGGGCCGGTTGTTTTTCTCTTCAAAATAGGGAGACGAAGCGGAGATCCGGATCGTTTGCAGCGTTTCGTGTTCCGTCAGAGAGCCGTAGATGACAATCACCGGCTCCGAATCGTTCGTATTCAGTTCGATCGGCGCCGTACAGGCAAGCAGCGCCGGGAGGAACAGCAGTACGGGGAAAAAACGGAACGGATGCAACATGAGTCAGAATTTAAAATTGTACGTAATGGAGGGCACCACCCCGAACAGATACAGCATTTCGGCGTAGGGCACGCCCGTGTCGGCGTTCTGGTCGTAGGTGATCATCCAGGGATTTTTCTTCCCGTAGGCATTGTAGAGCGAGAGGTTCCATTCGCTCTGCAGGCGTTTGCCCGGACGGGGATGCGGAACAAAACCGAGCGACAGGTCCAGCCGGTGGTAGTCGGGACGGCGGTATTCGTTGCGCCCGGAATAAATCGGGAAATATTCGCCGCTGATCTCGAAACGTCCCGAGGGATAGGTGGTCGGGTTGCCCGTCGCATAGACCCAGGTGGCGGAGACGTTCCATTTTTCCGAAAACGCATAGTTGGCCACCGCGTTCAGGGCGTGCGTCCGGTCGTAGGGCGCCGGGTAGGTTTTTCCCCCGTTGATTTCGGGAATGGTGCGTTCGGAGCGCGAGAGGGTATAATTGAGAAAGCCTGTCAGCGCGCCCGTATTCCTGCGCAGCACCCATTCCACCCCATAGGCGCGGCCGGTGCCGGTGCGCACTTCGCCGTCCAGGTTGGGATTCATCAGCAGCGTGGCATGTTCGGCAAAGTCGATCACGTGGGTCAGGTGCTTGTAATACACTTCCACCGACGCTTCCCAGACATTGCCGCCGAAATTGCGGAAATAGCCGGTTGAATAGAGGTCGACGTGCTGCGGGTGTATGTTGGGGCCGGCCGAAAACCAGATGTCCAGCGGCGAGCCGGAGGAAGAATTGTTGGCCAGCTGGATAAACTGCACGTTGTGTGTATAATTCATCTTGACCGACGAAGCGTCCGTCAGTTTCCAGACAAGTCCCGCGCGCGGCTCCACGGCCGTATGGGTATAATAGACTTTCCCGGCCCCGTAGGTGGCCGTGTCCACGATTTCGTACTCCCTGCCATACTGCGGCACGGTTGCCCTCCCGATGTTCTGGAACAGCGTCCCGCGCAGGCCGTACCTGACGGTGAGGTGTTCCGAGAGTTTCTGTTCGTTCGAGGCATACAGGCTGTATTCCATGGCCGTGCCTGCCTCTTTCCGCAGTCCTCCGTAGCCTTCCATGGCCACGACGCCCGGATTGAAGCGGTGCAGGGTGAGCGAGGCGCCGTAATCCAGGTTCCACCGGTCGTTGAGGGGCTGGCCGACGTCGAAGCGCAGACTCCAGTCCCGGATGCCGGAGACCCAGCTGGCCTTCGCGTTTTCGAGTTTGGATTCCAGGCCGTAGTCGTAGCTGGCCAGGTGCAGGCCGGTCCTGGCATAGAGCGTTTCGGAGAAGACGTGCTGCCAGAGCAGCGAGGCGGCGCCGTTGCCGTAGTGGAACTGGCCCATGGTGGCGCCGAAGCGGTCGCTGCCGTAATAGCCGTTCAGTTCCAGACGGTCGCTGTCGGTCAGGCGGTGTGTGACCTTGGCATTCAGGTCGTAGAAATAGACGGACGAGCGGCGCAGGGCTTCGTTGGACGAGAGTTTGAGGAACAGGTCGGCGTAGCTGCGCCGTCCGCCCACCATCCACGACGTTTTTTCTCCCAGCGGCGCCTCCGCCGTCATGCGGCTTGAGATCAGTCCGATGCCGCCCGTGACGCTCAGGCGGTCGGGCCGGGCGGTGCGGGTCTGCACGTCGAGCAGGGACGAGAGCCGGCCGCCGTGCCGCAGGGGGAGGTCGCCCTTGTAGAGCGAGACGCCGCCCAGCACGTCGCTGTTGAAGACCGAGAAGAAGCCCAGCAGGTGCGAGGCGTTGTAGATGGTGGTGTTATCAATCAGGATCAGGTTCTGGTCGGGCGTGCCGCCCCGCACGCTGAACCCCGATCCGCCTTCCGACGCGGTCTGCACGCCGGGGAGCAGCTGGATGGCCTTGAGCACGTCCACCTCGCCCATCAGCGCCGGCATCCGCCGGATTTCCGTCGCGTTCAGTTTTTCCATTCCCATCTGCACGCTGCTTATGTTCCGGTCCGTCGCGCGGGCCGAGACTTCCACTTCCTCCAGTTGCGTGCTCATGTCGAGTGCAAAGTCGACGGTCGTGTCCCGCTCGGCCCGGAAGGTGATCTCTTTCCGGTAAAAGCCAACGCTGGACGAGACCAGTGTCCAGGTGTCCCGCCGGAGCAGGAGTGTGTACCGGCCTTCTCCGTCCGTGACCGTATAGATCCGGTTCGAGTCTCTGGCAAACACGACCGCCTCGGCGAGGGGTTCTCCCGTCTGGCGGTCGATCACCTTCCCCCGGACCTGTACCTGCTGGGCACACAGCGGCAGGCACATCAGCAGGCTCGCGCATAACAGACCGTATTTTCCGTTACTCATTGCACATAAAAGAGAAGGTAAGACAGGACATGCCGCCTGCTCCCTCCCGGGAAGGGAAGGGGCCGTCGAGCGGGACAGTTGTTTGGACATGGTAACATGTTCCGAAGTTTCCGTAACGAGTTCCGAAGTTTCTGAAATACAGATCAAACATGGCCGCAAATATAAGCCTTCTTTTTGGGGCAGAAAAATATTTCGCCAAAAAAATGGGAACGGTTCGCCAAAACAGGACTTACACGCTGTTTTCCCCTGTTTTCCTTATATCGGCAGAGAGCAGGGACAGGACCCTGCCCTGCCCCTGCGAAATCGAACCGGCTCATCTTTGCAGGTCTTTTACGAATGACATGGTTATTCCTCCCGCCGGACTGAAATAGCCTGTAATAAAAGAGCCTCTTCCCTGTCATCCGCTTTTTATGGCGTCTATCTGCTGCCGTTCTGTTTCTGCTGTCCCGGCGTTGCCGGACCCGCTTCCAGTCCCTGCCGTCCCAGCTCGATCAGCCGGTGGCAGTGCGCCCGGTTCTTTTCGTCCATGTCGTCTTCCCAGATTTGCAGGTCGGGCAGGGAGACGGCAAAGTAATCCATCCGGAAACGGTCGAACAGGTGTGTCTCGCCATACGCAATCAGGGTGTTGAAACAGCTTCGCGCCCGGTCTTCGCGGGCGAGTTTGCGGAAAGCCAGCCCCTGATAGTATATTTTTCCCGGGTTCCGGTCGTTGTAATACATGGCGGCGGCCAGCGTGAAAGTGCCCTGCGCAGCCTGTTCAAAACACGCCTTTGCTTCGGCTTCGCGTCCGAGGCCTTCCAGTGCACATCCCCGCCAGTAGTCCAGGTCATTCTCCTGCGCGCCGTAGAGCTTGCCCTCGCCCAGGTTGGGCGGATAGACATAACACTCGTCCAGCAGGGCAAGGGCACGGGCAGGATCGTTTTCGTCCATCGCGCGCCGCGCCGGTTCGATGCGCGCCTGCCGGTACTGCGCGGCTACCTTGCCTTCGCCGCCTTCCCAGGGATGGAACCTGCGGGCGTCGATGAGTTGCCTGGCTTCGTCGTGGCGTCCCAGCCGGTTGAGCAGCGTGACGTACTCCAGGTAAACGTCGTCGCGCGTCCAGGCTGTGGTCCGATGGCGTTCGAGGAAGGCGAGCCGTTCGGCATCCGGACGGTTCAGCCGCCCGTACAGCCGGTCAAGTTCCATCAGGATGCGCGCGTCGGAAGTGTCCAGCGCAAAGGCTTTCTCCAGGAGCGCGAGGGCACGTTCCCGGTCGTTCAGTTTGTTGAAACAGGCCAGCGCGAGGTTCCGCAGGACGGTCGGGAAGGTGTCGTCCTGCGCGGCCGAACGCTCCCACAGGGCAATGGCTTCGGGATACTGCCGCTTGTCGTACCAGAGGTTGCCCAGCAGGTAGGCCGCCCGCGGACTGTGATCCACCAGCGCGATGGAGGCCGTCAGCGCCTGGATAGCCTCCAGCCGGTTCGGGAAGGAGCATCCCGGCGGCCGCCGTTCCATCTCCCGCACGGCGGCGGCGCTTTCCTCCGGCCGGCCGAGCCTGTCCAGACACCATGCCTTGTAGACATAGATCATGGCGTCTTCCGTACAGCCGCAGGCCAGCGCCGTCTCCAGCACCTCCAGCGCTTCTTCCCAGCATCCGGCCGAGGCGTAGTCGACGGCCAGTTCCGCGTAATTGTGCGGTTCGTCGCGCAGCAGGCGACGGAATGTGTCTGTTTCCTGCTCTTGCAGGAGGCACTGCTCGAAGAGACAGCCGAAGTTGAATGCGTCCAGCGTCAGCGAGTCGGCCGCCAGCGCCAGCGCTTCGCTCCCGCGCGCCAGCCGGCGCAGGATGACGCACTTCAGATGGCGGGCGCGGTGGTTGTGCCAGTTCCGGACGAGCGACCGGTCTATTTCGTCCAGCGCCGTGTCCCAGTCTTTCCGGATGCACGAGAGCTGGGCCAGCGCAAAATAGCCTGCATCCTGCCATGCGGCATTCCAGCAGGACTTGTAGAAAAAGGTACGGGCTTCGTCGTATTTCTCCTGATACCTGAGGGAGAGTCCGAGGTTGTAGAGCGGTTCGCCGTCGTAGGGGTTCGGGTTGCGCCGGGTGAGCGTGTCCACGGCCCGGCGCAGGCAGGGTTCGGCTTCGGCAAACTGGCCTCTGCGGATGAGCCACAGGCCCAGGGCATTGTTGTTGCGCACGTCGGAGGGGTCGCGGCGAAGCGCTTCCCGGTAATAGTCCGTCGGCTGCCAGGTGGCATGGCGGTACTGTTCCAGGTGGAGGCCGGTGAGGTAGAGCTGTTCTGTGGAGGAGATCTCCTGCGGATCGGGCGCCGGTCTGGCGGCCTGGGGCAGGGGCCGGAGGGTTTCCGGTTCGGAGGTCCAGGCGAGCAGCGTCCGGCCGGCGGCCGAGGCGACAGTTACCCGGATGCCGGCCATCGTTTCGGCCGGTATGCCGGCTTCGAAGACGGTTTCCGGCACGAGGTCGGCCACGGTTTCAAACACCGTCCGCCCGTCCCTGGCAACCGTGATCCGGAGTTGCCTCTGCGCCGAAGTTGTGAGGATTTTCAGGCGGGAGACGCCGCCGCCCTCCGGTTCGATGTTCATCAGCAGGTCGGCGGTAGCGTTTTTCACGACGCCCAGTTCGCGGTAGGGGATGAAGTACTGGGTGAACGTTTTTTCCTCGTAGGGCTGTATCCATGAGAAGTCCGGCTGGTTGTCCGTAAAGACGCCCGTCATCAGTTCGATGTAGGGTCCGTCTTCGTCGGTCAGGTTGCGGTCCCAGGCCTGTCCGAAGTCGCCGTTTCCCCAGGTCCACTGTTTTTTGCCCGGCGCGATGTGGTGGTTGGCCACGTGCAGGACGCCGGCGCGCGTGTCGTTTTCGTAGCCGCCGATGAAGTCGCAGTCGGAATGGACGGCCATGTAGGAGGTGGGGACGGGGATATTGCGGTAGCGCGAGATGTCGACGCCGGCAGAATAGTCTACCTTATAATACACACCCGTGGCAACGGGGTAGCGGGAGACGTCACGCTTGCCGTGGTCGAAGACGGCATGCACGTCGCCGGGGAAGACCGACTGGTAGTGTTCGTTTACGGCCACGGCCGGGTTTGCCCACCAGAGGAAGGTCTGCGGGAGGTCGGTCGGGTTGTAGAGCTGTCCCAGGATCTCCAGTACGGCACGTCCGGGCGAGAGCCTGAATCCGGCCATGCCTTTCTGATGAAACATTCGCTCGCGTTCGCTTACCCAGACCGTGGCGCTCCCGTCGGCAGCCGTTTCTGTCCGGAAATCTACCGGCAGGAAGGTACTGGGCCGGTGATGCTGCGGCCAGTTGAACTCGATGCCGCCCGAGATCCAGGGACCCGTCAGCCCGACCAGCGCCGGTTTGATCACCCGGTTGTAGTAGATGAAATGGCGCTCCCGGATTTTGTCGTATGCCATCTGAACCCGTCCGCCCAGTCCGGGGAGGATCATGATTTTGAGGTATTCGTTTTCAAGGAAGACGGCATGGTAGGGCCGGTCTTCACGCCGGTCCTCGATTTTCTCGATAACGGCATACGGATATACCGCGCCGCTGCTTCCCTGATAGACGCGCTTTTCCAGAAACATCGGGTTCTTTTCGGGCTTGCCGGTGCCGTAGGTCGGCAGCAGGATGTCTTCTTCCCACACTTTTACGGAAGGTTTCATAACTTGTTCTGTAATGGATGATTCATGCCGGGACGGCTCAGTTCCCGTTCCAGTTCTTCGAGGCTTTTCCCGCCGGTTTCGGGCAGGCGGAGAAGGACAAAGACGTAGCCGGCCAGGCAGATGGCGCCGTAGATCCAGAAGGTGCCCGCGGCCTTGAGCCAGTCGTTCAGCAGGGGGAAGGAATAGGTCAGCAGGAAACAGGCCGCCCAGAGGAAAAACGTGGATACGGCCATGGCCGCGCCGCGGATGCGGACGGGGAAGATTTCCGACAGCACCACCCAGACCACCGGCGCCAGCGACATGGCGTAGGCGGCGATGGCCAGCACGGCGAGCAGAAGCATCGGCCACCCGCTCACCCCCAGGAAATAGCAGGCGCCCAAGACGGCATAGATGGCCGCCAGCGCCAGCGAACCGCCCAGCATGAGCGAGCGGCGTCCCCAGCGGTCGACGGTATAGATGGCGACAAAGGTGAAGACGACGTTGGTGACGCCCGTGACGACGATGTTCATCAGCACGTCCGAAACGGCATAGCCCGCGGCCGAGAATATTTCCTGCGCATAGTTAAAGATCACGTTAATGCCGCACCACTGCTGAAAGACCGCCAGGACAATGCCGATCACCAGGACGCTCCTCACGCCGGGATGCAGCAGCGCCCGCCAGTCATTCCCGCCGCGGGCGGGCGGCAGCCGGCGGATCTCGCCGAGTTCCCCTTCGGCAAAGGTCGCACCGCCGATCCGCGCAAAGACCTTCCGCGCCGCCGCTTCCCGCCCGTTCACCGCCAGCCAGCGCGGGCTTTCCGGGATCACAAAGGCAAGGATAAAAAACAGCCCGGCCGGAACCAGTTCCGCCCAGAACATCCAGCGCCACGCCGTCCCGACAGCCACTTCCGTAATCGCCCCGTCCGCCGGCATAAACCGGAGGCCGATCATCCAGTTAGCCAGCTGAGCCGCCAGGATACCCAGCACGATGGTCAGCTGGTTCAGCGACACAAACCGCCCGCGCACCCGAGCGGGCGAGACCTCGGCAATATAGACGGGCGAGATGTTGGAGGCAATCCCGATACCCAGTCCGCCGAGGATACGGTAGAAAATGAACCACGTGAAACCGTCTACCGCACCCGTCCCCCAGGCCGAGACGGTGAAGAAGATCGATGCCAGTATCAGCATCTTTTTCCGTCCGTAGCGGTCGCTCCACACACCGGCCATCAGCGCGCCCGCCAGACAGCCCGTCACCGCGCTGCTCACCGCCCAGCCCCGCATCGCCGGCAACCCTTCAAGCCCGAAAAACGGCTCGTAAAAAATCTTGGCGCCGCCGATCACCACCCAGTCGTAGCCGAAGAGCAGCCCGCCCATGGCCGATACGAACGTAATCAGCCACAAATAATACCTGTTTACTTTTTCCATAGAGAAATCATTTACTTTTTTCGCGTGCAAAGGAAAGGAAAATAATCGAATGGGAAAATGGACAAAAAACACAAAAGATGGACAATATTACAGTGCGGGGGCGGGAAAACGCCTTCCGTTCCGCAAAACCGCACCGCCGGAGAACACGTAACCCGTTAGGAACCAGACCTTCATTCGACCCGCCGGGCCGGGACGGAATCATTCGCCCGAAATAGCGGGAAAATAAATGCCGGGGCTGTTTTCGTCCGTCCGGCGCCATTTCATCTCACCAGCCAGCGCCGACGCACGTCACCAGCCAGCGCCGACGCACGTCACCATTCTGCGCCGCTTCGCACGACCGGTGAGAAGTACCTGATGCCGTTATGATCGGGCGAATACCGGCGACCGCCAGCCGCTAAAAGCATGAAATCCCGTAAGCATCTGGCTTTTACTCACGCGTTGATGCTTTGCAACCGGTTGTATTGTATATATTTAACGGACAGGGGCGAAAAAAAGCCGCCGTAAAAAGATTTTTATTTTTACATTTGCGGCCATAAACCGAAAGAATAAAGACAGGATACTGTGGGAAAAACATGTATTCATGGATCTGACAAAAAGAAAAAAGGGAGGATATAAGATGTATTTATTAGGGTATGACGTGGGAAGTTCGTCGGTGAAAGCCTGCCTGGTAGACGCCGGATCGGGGAAAACGGTTGCACAGGACTATTTCCCCAAAATCGAAATGCCGATCGTTGCGGAAAAACCGGGATGGGCCGAACAGGATCCCGGGTCGTGGTGGGCCAGCCTCAAACTGGCCACCGCGTCGGTATTGCAGCAGTCCGGCATTGCCGCCGGAGAAATCAGCGCAATCGGCATCTCGTGGCAAATGCACGGCCTGGTGCTGGTAGACAAAAACAGGCAGCCCCTGCGGCCGGCGATCATCTGGTGCGACAGCCGGGCCGTGCCTTACGGCGAAAAGGCCTTTGCCACCCTTGGACGCGAAAAGTGCCTCTCGCACCTGCTCAACTCGCCGGGCAATTTCACGGCGTCAAAGCTGGCCTGGGTAAAAGAAAACGAACCGTACATCTATGAGCGGATCGACAAATTCATGTTGCCGGGCGACTATATCGGCATGAAACTGACCGGCGAAATAGCCGTAACGGTAGAAGGCCTGTCCGAAGGCATCTTCTGGGATTTCAGGGA
Organism: Tannerella sp.; assembly: GCA_031268395.1. Lineage (GTDB taxonomy): Bacteria > Bacteroidota > Bacteroidia > Bacteroidales > Tannerellaceae > Tannerella. Next base: position 10,122 of record JAIRXI010000317.1, read on the forward strand.
AGACAGACTGTCGGACGACGTGCTGGACTGTTTCGGATTCGATCGAAGCCTTGTCCCCGGGATCACCCCCGTATTCGGCCTGCAGGGCCAGGTCTCGGCCGGCGCCGCCGCCGAACTGGGGCTCCGCGAAGGAACCCCCGTATGCTACCGCGCCGGCGACCAGCCGAACAACGCCCTCTCGCTGAACGTCTTCAATCCGGGCGAAATCGCCTCCACCGCCGGCACATCGGGCGTAGTCTACGGCATCCTGGGACAGGTCGGCTACGACCCGCAGTCGCGCGTAAACACCTTTGCCCACGTCAACCACACCGCCGAACAGCCCCGCCTGGGCGTCCTGCTCTGCATCAACGGAACAGGCATCCTCAATTCCTGGGTCAAACGCAACCTCGTCCCGGAGGGCCTGTCCTACGACGACATGAACCGCCTGGCCGCACAATCGCCCGCCGGCAGCAGAGGCCTGTCCGTCATCCCCTTCGGAAACGGTGCCGAGCGCATGTTGGGAAACCGGGACACCGGATGCTCCCTGCACGGGATCAATTTCAATATCCATAACCGGGCAGACCTCCTCCGCGCCGCCCAGGAAGGCATCGTCTTCTCGTTCCGGTACGGCATGGAAATCATGGCCGAAATGGGCATGGACATCCGCCTGATCCGCGCCGGCAATGCCAACATGTTCCTGAGTCCGCTCTTCCGCCAGGCCCTGGCCAGCACCAGCGGCGCAACCATCGAACTCTACGGCACGGACGGCGCCGCCGGCGCAGCCAGAGGCGCAGGCATCGGCGCAGGCATCTACGCCTCCGGCAGGGAAGCATTCGCCAGCCTCGAACGCCTGGCCGTCGTGGAACCGGAACCGGAAAACCGCGAACCGTATGAAGCAGCATACCGTCGCTGGAAAGACGCTTTGGCGAAAGCCGTACAGGAACAGACCGCATGACGCGCAAGGCAAACCGCAGACCGGTCACACAGACAAAACAGCGCGCGTATGACGCACCGCTTGACAACGTATCACAAAACGATTAAATAACCGGCGTGCCTGAAGCTCCGCGCCCGTGCGCCCTGCACCAGGCACCCATAACACATTTTTATTATGACAATATTGACAGGAGACAAAGCATTTTTCCCCGGAATCGGGAAAATCAGTTATGAAGGAAAGGAAAGCAAGAATCCGTTAGCTTTCCGCTGGTATGATGAAAACCGGATCGTACGGGGCAAACCCATGAAGGACTGGTTTCGATTTTCAATGGCCTACTGGCACACCCTGTGCGCCGAAGGAAGCGACCCGTTCGGGCCGGGCACAAAAAAGTTCCCCTGGAACAGTGCGCCGGACACCCTCAGCCGCGCCCGCTGCAAAATGGATGCCGCATTTGAGTTTATGACGAAAATCGGCATCCCGTTCTACTGCTTCCACGACGTAGATCTGGTGGACGAAGGCGGTTCGCTGACAGAATACGAAAGCAACCTGGCCCGCATCGTGGAGTATGCGAAGGAAAAGCAAGCCGCTTCGGGCGTGAAACTGCTCTGGGGCACGGCCAACGTCTTCAGCAACCCGCGCTACATGAACGGCGCCGGCACCAATCCGGAATTTGCTTCCGTGGCATGGGCCGGGGCGCAGATCAAGAACGCCATCGACGCCACCATCGCGCTGGGCGGCGCCAACTACGTGTTCTGGGGCGGTCGCGAAGGCTACTTCAGCCTGCTGAACACCCACATGAAACGCGAAAAAGACCACCTGGCACAGTTGCTCACCATCGCCCGCGACTACGGGCGCAAACAGGGCTTTACGGGAACCTACCTGATAGAACCCAAGCCCATGGAACCAACCAAACACCAGTACGACGCGGATACGGAAACCGTCATCGGCTTCCTGCGCCACTACGGCCTGGACGGCGATTTCAAAGTCAATATCGAGGTCAACCATGCGACGCTGGCCGGCCATACCTTCGAACACGAACTGCAGGCCGCCGCCGACGCCGGTCTGCTCGGCTCCATCGACGCCAACCGCGGCGACTACCAGAACGGCTGGGATACCGACCAGTTCCCCGTCGACATCTACGAACTGACGCAGGCCATGCTGGTCATTATCGAAGCCGGCGGCCTGGGCAGCGGCGGCACGAACTTCGACGCCAAGACCCGCCGCAGTTCGACCGACCTCGAAGACATCTTCATCGCGCACGTCTCCGGCATGGATACCTTCGCCCGCGCGCTGATAACGGCGGCTGACGTGCTTGAACAGTCGGACTACCGCCGGCTGCGCACCGCCCGTTACGCATCGTTCGATGCCGGCGAAGGCAAGGCGTTTGAAGAAGGCGGGCTGACGCTCGAAGACCTGCGCAACATCGCCGCCCGCGACGGCGAACCGAAGCAGGTCAGCGGCAAGCAGGAACTCTATGAAGCGATCGTCAACATGTATATCTGACAGCGCTTGCAGGCGAAAACGCCGGGAGGACGGTCCCGCTTTCGGGACTGCCTCCGGCTGTTCGCCCGCCGGCCCTGACTTGCAGTTATGGGAAAACAATCTACTTCTGTTTACGTACTGGGAATTACGCTGGTAGCAACCATCGGCGGGCTGCTGTTCGGCTATGATACGGCGGTCATTTCCGGCACGGTCGAGTCGCTCCGCACCTTTTTTATCGAGCCTTACGGCCTGTCTCCCGACCGGGCAAACGCCCTCGAAGGCTTTGTGGTCAGCAGCGCGCTGATCGGCTGCATCATCGGCGCATCGTTCGCCGGCTGGGTGAGCCAGCGCTACGGACGCCGGACGACGCTTCTCTTTGCCGCCGTCCTGTTCCTGTTCTCCGCCATCGGTTCTGCCTGGCCGGAACTGTTTGTCGGCCTGCCCGGAAGCGGCGATCATACGTTCATGAACCTGTTCGTCGTCTACCGCATTATCGGCGGCGTAGGCGTGGGGCTGGCATCCATGGTGTCGCCGATGTACATTGCCGAGATAGCGCCCGCGCAAAAACGCGGCAAACTGGTTTCGTGGAACCAGTTTGCCATTATCTTTGGGATGCTGCTCGTCTATTTCGTAAATTATACGATCGCCCTGCAGGGCAACCCCGACTGGCTGCACGCAGTCGGCTGGCGCTGGATGTTCGCCTCCGAAATCATTCCGGCATGTCTCTTCCTGCTGCTGCTGTTTTTCGTTCCGGAAACGCCGAGGTATCTTGTCATGCGGGGACGGATGGAAGCCGCCTCCTCCATCCTCGAACGCCTGGCCGGCAAAAAGGAAGCGGAAAGCGAGATCGCCGCGATCCGGGAAAGCCTCGGAGAGAAAACGCCTTCGCTGCGTTCGTATTACCTGTTTATGGGGACGTGGCTGGCGCTGTTCCTCCTCGTCTACGGGGTACTGAAATGGCGCGGAAACACCAGTGCCCTGGAAATCTCGCTGATATCCAGCTTCGTTGTTTCGCTTTTCCTGCCCGTCCGTTCCTATGGCATACGGATTATTCTGGTGGGCGTATTGTTGTCGGCGTTTCAGCAATTCGTCGGGATCAACGTGGTGCTGTACTATGCTCCCGAAATTTTCAAGACCATGGGAGCGCCGACCAGTGCGGCGCTGCTGCAACAGATCGTAGTCGGCGCAGTCAATCTGTCCTTCACCGTGCTGGCCATCCTGACCGTCGACAGGTTCGGGCGCAAGCCGCTGATGATCATCGGAGCGCTGATAATGGCCGCTTCCATGCTGATACTGGGAACGACATTCTATGCCCGTTCGGTTGGCATCGGTTCGCTGCTTTGCATGTTGATCTATACGGCGGGATTTGCCATGTCGTGGGGGCCTGTGTGCTGGGTGTTGCTGGCGGAGATTTTCCCGAATCGCCTCCGGTCGGCGGTAATGAGCATTGCCGTTGCCGCTCAGTGGATCACCAATTTTCTTGTATCGTGGACCTTCCCGATGCTGGACAGAAGCCAGTCCCTTACCGACACGTTCAATCACGGAATGGCCTACTGGATATACGGGTTGATGGGTATCCTCGCAGCCCTGTTTATCTGGAAGTTCGTCCCGGAAACGAAAGGAAAGACGCTGGAAGAGATGAACAGCCTCTGGCGAAAATAACCTCGGCAAACGAACGCGTTCCGAAAAGCCGGACGGGTGCATTTCAAATGGCCGTATCTTCGGCGCCCGGATAAAACATTTTATCCCTTTAGAGAAAGGGTCTT
>JAIRXI010000336.1 GCA_031268395.1 Tannerella sp.
GTGGCGATCCGGCCGATCGCCGCGCCGTAACCGATGGCGGCCAGCGCGGAACAGACACCCGTCAGCAGCAATGCGGGCGAAACATCCAGCGTCAGCGCCGGCAGATCCAGCAGCGGAAACAAATACATCCCCATCATGAATATCGCCGCAAACTGCAGCAGGCAAACCGCCATATATACGATCACCTTACTCAGGAGATAGAGGTAATACGGGCAGGGCATGGTGAGCAGGCGCGCGAAACTGCCGTCGTCGCGCTCCTTGATGAGATGGCCCGATAGCGATATGGCGATGAAGAAAACCGCAAACATGCTCCAGGCCGGAACATTGTGCTGTACGGAATTGGGAATGATGCCGCGCTTGCCGGACAGCGCGTATTCTTCCCGGACGACGACCCGGTTGTCCGACAGTCGGAAGGCGGGAATCGTCACGGGCGAAAGCCGGTTTACCTCCCTGGTGATTTCTTTCAGCATAAGCTCGCTCTCCGTGCGGGAGGCATATTCGCGCAAGGTACTGAGGAGCGTGACCCGGAATGAACTTTTGGTTACGGGGTCGAGGAAGATTTCCACCTGCAGGGACGAATCGGCCGGCAACGGTGCCTCTTCGCCGCTGAAAAGGTTTTCGACATACTGCCGCACATGCTGCCGGATATGTTCGGTTGTCCGGGCGGGAATCACCATCCCGATCATAAAGTCGCCGCGGGCAACGGCCCGTACCAGTTCATCCCGATCGGGATTCCGTCCGTCAAGGGTGCGGCTGACGGCGAAAATGCCCGAAGATTCGATCTGCCGCTCAATGGCGACGCCCAGTGTGTCGCGGTCGTCGTTGAGCAGCAGCAGCGGGATGCGCGTTTCGTTGATGGAATTGAACGTGCTGTCCTGCAGGCAGGTCATGATCGCCACCAGCAGCATCGGCATTGCGAACATCATGCACAGCCCGGCCCGGTCGCGCACCAGCAGCAGATAATCCTTATATATCAAGGCCCGCAGTATATGCATCATCGGCAGTCCTCCCGTCCTTTTCCAGTCAGTTGCAGGTAGAGCGTCTCCAGCGAATCGCAGCCTTCTGCCGTGCGAATCAGTTCGGCGGGAGCGCCCCGGCAAATCAGTTTCCCCCGGTCGATAAAAGCCACCTGGGTACACAGTTCCCCGGCTTCTTCCAGGTAGTGCGAGGTATAGACAATCGTATTTCCGTCGCGGTGGACGAGTTTCAGGTTGTCCAAAATCAGCCGCCGGGTCTGCACGTCTACGCCGACCGTCGGTTCGTCGAGGAAAAGTATCCGGGGACGGTGCAGCAGGCCGACAATCAGGTTGAGCCGCCGTTTCATGCCGCTCGAATAATGTTCGACGCGGCGGGAGCGGTAGTCTTCCAGCCCGAAAAGCGCGAGCATTTCGCGGATACGGTTCTTCAGCACGGCGCCCCGCAATCCCAGGATACGTCCGAAGACGTTCAGGTTCTCGCTGGCCGTCAGCGCGGGATAGAGGGCAATGTCCTGCGGCACGACGCCGATCAGCGGCCTGATTTCCTTCAGCCGGCGCCGCAACGGAAGCGAACAGACCGTCACCTCTCCGGCGTCAAACGGGCTGAGGCCGCACAGGATATGGATCAGCGTTGTTTTGCCGGCGCCGTTGGGGCCGAGCAGTCCGAAGACGGAGCCTTCGGGAACGGTCAGCGAGAAATGATCGAGGGCAGGCGTGCCGTTCCCTCTGTAGGTCTTGCAGAGGTTGCGCATGTTGATGGCGGGAGCGGTTTGCATCTCTTCCCGTTAGTTGGCGGCTTCGCGCAGGCGGGTGAAAAGGCGTTTTTCGGCGTCGGCGATCGCAACCAGCCTGTCGGCCAGTGCGTCATAGGTACAGACATCGTCGCCCCGCTTTTTGAATTTGCGGGCGCCTTCGTAGGCAAAGTTACGCCACAGGTCGCCGATACGGGTCATTTCCGCAGACAGTTCCCGGAAGGCGGGCCTGTCTGCCATGTCGGCAGCTTCCTGCAGGAATGCGGCATACATGTACCGGAAGCCGGCGCCGCCCGTGCCGATCTCTTCCAGCATGCGAATCACCTGTGCCAGTTGCAGCGCGGCCTTTTTCGCTCCCAGTTTCTCCTCCCAGCGGCGCATCTTTGCAGCCAGCGTGCGGATGCCCCTGACGCCGAACCAGGGCAGGGGAATGTCAAGCATCCGGCTACAGTTGAGCCGGATGCCGCCCAGGATGGCCGGACGCAGGTCGGGTGCAGTCGCGGGAACGTGTTTCACCCAGTACATCTTGCCCATCGGCGGATAGGTTCCCCGGGCAAAACGCACGCGCTTCAGTTCGTCGTGTGTGAGCTGGTTGGGGACTTGCGATACCGGGTCGCTCACCGTATAGACGTCGCCTTCTTTCCCGATTACACAGAGGTTGTGCGCATTGAAATGGAAACGGTATTCCTTCGGGAAATAGGGGAGATAGAAAACGCCGACGACGCAGCCCGCCGGGATGCCCTGTTCCAGCAGCCTGTCCAGCGTTTCCATCGCGCTGTTTTCGTTCAGGAAGCGGCGTTTGTTCATGCGAATCCCCAGCTGCCTGGTCACCCGCGCAAAGATGTGTCCCGGCAGCGGGCGGAACGAAAAGACGGGCATCCCGTGGAGCCGGACAAACGGCATGTAGGAAAAGAACAGTCCCGCGCCGATCCCGAAAACCGCCGGTTCACTGATGCTCATGCCGTAAAAACGCAGCATATTGACGGTGACACCGCTTTCGCAGTGCGCCGCCTGGCCGTGTTCAAAATCTATTTTCATATCTCAAACCTTTTTCAATTCTTCTGTGCTTATGCTTAATACGTCCGCGTATCGCCCCAGCGTCCGGTCGTCCAGGCCGGCGAAGGCACCGGGCTGCAAATGTTTCCTGACCGTCTTTTTGGAAAAGCCCGTATAGGAAGCCAGCAGGCCGACATCGAACAGATGCTTTTTCATGTGATGGGCCAGCGGACTTTTCTTCCCGGCCAGCACTTCGCGACGGGCGGCTTCGGCGTCTTCCGCGACGGCTTCCCAGGCCAGCGACAGCGCTTCGTTCTTGGCTTCCCACCCCGTACTGACCGCCTGACGGTATTCGCCGTTTGCGTCCAGCGCGTAACAGACGTCGCGGACGGTCGTCCGGCCCAGGTATCTGTCGTCTTGCGGCACTTCTTCTATTTTCATGTTCTAAATTCGATGAATTAAAAAATTAAAAAACCGGTGTTGCGGCGGATGCGGCCCGCGCGAGGCATCCGTGTATATTTATGGAAGACGTAACGGACTTCATTTTGGTGATAATTTAACCGTTAATCAGTCACCGTCAGACCGGCGGACTTCATTTTGCCTGCAATCATAGTTGCGATGATTTCATTTCCCTTGTCCGATGGGTGAAGGCCGTCGTATGTCATGTCGGCCGCTTCCGGCGGATAGGGATATTCGTCCGTTTCGGGATCGAACGGAATGGCTGTATAGTCGGGGTATCCGTATTTTTTGTACTCTCCCGTTTCGGGGTCTTTGAGCCATTTGAACCTGACCATGTTTTCCATACGGATACCGCTTTTGCCATAAAGATCCACCACTTCCAGCTTTTCTTTCCTGGCAACGGCCTTTATTGCTTTGGCGATGTCGGAAAGCTTTTGCCCCTGTTTTTCCCGGTACGAACCGTGCGCGTTGTTTTTGTAATTGTTTATGTAGACGAAATCGCCTCTTTGCAGCGGTGTGACGAGTATGATCGTTGCCTTGCCGTTCAACGCCCGCAGTTTGTCGATAATAATCCGGAAGGCGCCGCATACCGTATGGCTTCCGGTATTGTTTACATAATCGTCGACCGAGCCGGCCGGCCGGCCCTGTCCCCAGTCGTTTGTCCCCAGAAAGACGGAATACACATCTGCCTTTTCCAGTCCCAGCCCGTCAATTCCATCGGCGATACCGCCCGCCGTCCAGCCGTTGAAGCCTTTATTTACGTAAGTCACGTCCGGCAATTTTTCGGTAACGCGTGTAAGATAGCCTTTCTTCACCCTGTATCCCGTCTCGTCGAGATGATCATTCAGATAAGTTATGGAATCGCCGATCGCCACCCATTTTATTTTCCGGGGTGCGGACGATGACATGCAAAGTGCAAGGATTGTGATGATAAATATCTGTTTATACATATCTCTCTGTTTTTTTGCTACTATGTTTGCGCGGGAAGACTTTGTGAACAATCCCCCCGTTCATCGTTCATCGTTCATCGTTAAAGAAACGTCTGTCCGTTTCATACGCAAGTTACACGGACAGGCGCGGAAGAGATTTCGCGCAAGTCCGTGTAATTTGCAAACATCAAGTCTGAAGAAATTCATCCATCGCCTATTCCAGGAACAGTTCGATGACGGGTACTTCGACGTCGTTGGGCTGGAGGACGGGCAGGCGCAGGGTCACGTTATCTCCGTCGACGCGGTAGCGGACTTCGGAGGCGTCGTTCAGCAGCTGCGCATACTTGAACTTGTCCTTATACCCATTCAGGTGGAGTACACTGACCGGCCATTCGAGGACGTGGATGTAGAGCCGCCGGGTGTCGGGGTTGTAGGTCAGCAGACAGTTTTCAGGCACCTGGAAACCGTCCGGCGCCTGCGTACAGCCGTAGATGGAGCGACTGTGATACGCCATCCATTTTCCCATACCTGCGAGACGTTCGCAGGCGCGGCTGTCGAACACGCCGCGCGCCGTCGGACCGACGTTGAGCAGCAGGTTGCCGCCCTTGCTGGTGACTTCGATCAGCATAACGGTCAGCTGTCGCACGCTCTTCCACGTAGCCTCGTCGCGGTGGTATCCCCACGAGCCGGAGAAGGTCTGGCAGGTCTCCCAGGGGACGCGCTGCCCGTTGACCGACGGCCATTCTACAGGCATGGTCTGTTCGGGAGTCTTGAAATCCCAGCCCCAGTCCGTGTCGTTCAGGTCGGCCCGGTCGTCGATCAGGATGCCCGGCTGCAACTTGCGGATCAGCCGGATGAGGTTTTCCGAATCCCAGTCTTTGTAACCCTTGCCGTCTTCGCCGGGATAGGAAAAGTCAAGGAAAAGTTCGTCGATCCGTCCGAACTGCGTGAGCAACTCGGTCAGCTGATCCTTGAGATACTGCTGATACTTTTTGATGTCGCGCGATTCGTTGGCTTTCCGGCGTTCGTCGGGGTCTTTGGGACCGTTCGGATGAATCCCGTCGTACGGGAAGTCGGGGTGATGCCAGTCGATCAGCGAATAGTAGAATCCGATGCGGATCCCTTCGGCGCGGAAGGCATCGACAAAGGGTTTGAGCAGGTCTTTGCCGTAGGGCGTACGGGTCACTTTGTAGTCGGTGTGCTTGCTGTCCCACAGGCAAAATCCCTCATGATGCTTGGCCGTAAGCACGACATATTTCATGCCGGCCTCCTTTGCCCTGACCGCCCATTCCTTTGGGTTGTACAGGTCAGGGTCAAAACGTTCAAAGTATTTCCCGTAATCTTCGTCGGAAATCTTTTCATTGTGCTTCACCCACTCGTGACGGGCGGGCTGGGCATACAATCCCCAGTGGATAAACATTCCGAAGCGGTCGTGTGTCCACCACGCCATACGCTTCTCCTTTTCTTCCTTTGTTTCCTTTGCCCATGCAGGTCTTTCCTGCGCCGATGCAAAACAACTCATAACCAGGGCTACACCCAATACTAATACAAATACATTCTTTTTCATGATGGAACTTTTTTACTGTTAATTTGTTAAAAACCGGAGCAAAGATACACAATTAATTTTACCGGACAAATACTGAGCCGAAAATGCTCGGGTCTGAGCTGTGATTTTTTTGATTGAAAGGATTCGGGCGATGAACGAGGAGAACGATGAACGGAGTTTGCCGGGTGCATTTCAAAGTGTCGTTTTTCATCCCTGAGCCCGTCATTGCAGGACAGCGCGCCGTGCACCGTCATTGCGAGGAGGAACGACTAAGCAATCGCCAATACACCCAAAGATTGCTTCCTTCGTCGCAATGATGGCGCAAGACAAGTTGATCAGACGTTGAGGGAGCCTTTCAAAATGTCGTTTTTCATACCTGTGCCCGTTATTGCAGGATAACGCGCCGTGCACCGTCATTGCGACGAAGGAAGCAATCCCCGCGTGTATTGGCGATTGCTTCGTTCCTCGCAATGACGGCGCACGACAAGTTGAAATGCACCCGGTTTGCCCGTCAGGGCAAACCCCGTTCATCGTTCATCGTTCATCGTTTATCGTTTCTATTCGTTCACATTCCGTCACG